>SYEI01000119.1 GCA_005800865.1 Bacteroidota bacterium
AATGGCAATTAAATCAGAAGCAGGATTTGGAAAAATATTTACCTTCCCATCATTAATTGAATTAGAATTAATACCAGTTGAAGAAGCAGTATAGGTTGTAACTGATTCAGAAATGGAAGTCACTTTTGCGGCCACCTTTGTTCCATAAAAAGTTGGTCCAACTAAATAAGGGTAAGCCGAATTCCAATTAGCATCCACCGTTGCAAAATAGCAGTAAGTTCCAGCAGGATATTCGGGAGTAACACAAAAACGACCATTATGATAATCTAAATAATCAGAAGCCGTTGGAGCAATGTATTGGTAATCTTCCTTAAAGGTTCCTAAAGGATAAGTTGTACTCACATTTGGACCTGCGGTTACAGATGCGCCTGTATATAATGTATTTCTAACGGTTATGTTTCTTAAACTAAAACTCGATTTCATTCTCACAATGCCACCAGTGCCATTGGTGTTTTTATAAGCATAAGCTCCGTAAACAGGAAAACCATCATAAGCAAAACCAATTAATGGTGAGTGAACCGTACTATCAAGTGCATACAAACCATCAGCATCGTATAAATTACAAATCGTTGAAATCACATTTAAATCCAAATCAAAGGCACTTGGATTTTGATGATGATGATAATTACCCATCGCAGGATGTCCTTTTGAACAATCAAATCCTGCTTTTTCTGCAGGTATGGCGTCTCTGTTCCAAACACCATCTCCCATACCACCTATCGGGCCACCAGCGTATGCGCCAGTTGAGTTTTTCCAAGAAACACCATCACGATAATCAAACATCGCTGCTCCATTAATAAAAACCCCAATATTACCACCGGTGGTGCTTACAGCAGTAGCCGTATTTTGAACAGGAGTTAAAGGAAATTTAAAAATAGCATTTTGATTTGTTGCCTGACTTGGATTACCATCTAAATATGGTCCAACTACATAGGAAGGAATACCTTGAGTAGTGGCATACACAAAATTAGCTGAGTATTGAACACTTTGCACATTTGCTGTTAATGAAGCATCTGTAATTGCTGTTGAATTTCCAGACACATAATGGCGGCCTTTCACTGTTGTGTTTTGCAACCAAGAGGTTATTGCAGGATTGGTTTGAGCAAAAGCTAATACACTTGCTGTGATACATGCAGAGGTTGCGATTAATTTTCTCATATAATTAGGCTTAGAGTTTTTTATTTTATTTCTTAATAGTAAATGTATGAACAGTATTGTTAGCGAAAAAACAAAGGAGGTAAATAGGGATTATTATGCGATAAAATTATTTTTTAGGAAAACCATACTTCGTATTAAATAAAAACGATTTATCCGTTAGGGTTAATAAAAAGGCTGTTAAATCAACTTTATCGTTCGAACTTAATATCATTGGTTTTTGTAAATGAACAGAAAGAGTTTGACTATGTTTAACACCACTAGTATAATGTTTTAAAACAGCGGCAATGGTTTTAAATCTTCCATCGTGCATATATGGAAATGAGAACTCGATATTGCGCAACGTAGGAACTTTAAATTTTAAAGAATCGCTTTTATTTTTGGTAATTCGCATTCTACCATAATCGTTTAAAGTGGTGTCAACCGCTAAGCCATTATTTTCAAATTGTAAATTGGTAAACAAGGGTTCTGCATGACAAGCAGCACAGTTTTTTTGAAATATGGTATAGCCATTTTTTTGTTGTGGTGTAAACTGCGCTTGCTTTCGCATCACACTATCGTATTTAGAATTTGAACTTACTAAAGTCAACATAAATTGCGAAATGGCTTTTAAGGTATGTTCTCCAGTGATGATACTATCTCCAAAAGCTTTTAAGAATAATGCTGAATAATTTTTTGATTGCTGTAATTTTTTTACAACCGATTCTATCTTCTCTCCCATTTCATTAGGATGACTGATGGGTGCTAATGCTTGCATATCTAAATGATTAATAGCACCGTCCCACATAAAGGATTGATGCCATGCTAAATTCATGAGTGCTGGTGAATTACGAGTGCCAATTCTATCCTCAATACCGTGACTTAAATCATGGTCTACATGTGTAAAAGCCGTAAAAGGCGAATGACAACTCGCACAAGAAATTTGATTGTTTTTAGAAAGCAAAGGGTCGTAAAATAAAGCTCTTCCCAATTCAACTTTTTGTGCTGTCAAAGGATTTTTACTAAAATCGTAAACAGGCTTTGGCCAGCTAGTTGGCACACTAAACAATGGTTCTTTAGTAATTTGAAAGGCACAAAGCACTAAAAACAAAACAATACCTATGCTCCAAACCTTTCTCACTTTTTGATACTTAATGATTGAATTACCTTTTCCGAAAAATCCATGGCTTCTTGCCCAGGCGACATGATATGATGTTGTTGAGCTAAATTAATCTGTTGGAATATTTGAAGCAGATCAATATTAATTTCTATAGTTGACTTTGATGTGATTTCAATAAATACAGTTTGTAAACTATTAAAAGGATGTTGATAGCCTCCTAAATGAAATTGAAATTCGTTATGGCGCGTTTTAGAAATGTTACTAGTTCCTTCTAATTTAAAATTAATGTAACCGCTTTGCCAGGTCCAATACATACCTTTGGTTGGATCTAAGTCTCCGCCCATGGCGCCAGAAACATTGGTAGTACTGTCTATTCCCAAATTAAATTTCAATTTACTATAACTTATGTTTGAGGGAACAATGACTGATAATGTTTTTTCGTTAAAAGCGTCTATTAAATGAAATGGATTAGAATCTATCCAAACACTTTTGTTATTATCCAATAATTCCATATTAGATACATAAAATCGTAAGGAGGTTATTTGAATACTATCCGACACATTTAAGTAATAAACACTATCTGCTGATAATTTTTCTGAACCAAAACTTGGACTAAATTTGATACACGAAGCTGATTGTGAAAAAAGAAATACTCCTTTCAATAAACACATCATCATATAAACTATTCGCTTCGACATCTTGTTATCTGTTATAAATATAAATAAAAAAGACTGGTTGAGTTTTATGAATAGTAGTGTTTATTGCAAAATGAGGTAAACTCCTTGTTTTGTAAGATAAATCAGTGATAAAATGACTCAGAATTTATATTTATTTAATACGAATTTTAAACATTATCGATGGTTATTTGTGTAAATTTACATGACCTTAAATACTATTAAAATGAAAAAAATAAATGTTGCCATCAACGGCTTTGGAAGAATTGGAAGAGTATTTTTTAAATGTGCTTTTACTAATCCAAATATCAATATAGTTGCTATTAACGATATCACCGATTCTAAAACGCTTGCTCACTTATTAAAGTACGACTCCGTACATGGTAAGTTTGATGGAGAAATAAAACATGATAACGACCACATTTATGTAAATGGTAAAGAGGTAAAAATATTTGCAGCTAAAGATCCTGAAAGTTTGCCTTGGAAAGCATTAGGAATTGATATTGTCATCGAATCTACTGGCCATTTTTTAACCAGAGAATCAGCACAAAAACATATTACAGCCGGCGCAAAAAAAGTCATACTATCAGCACCTGCAACAGATGATACCATTAAAACTGTGGTTTTAGGTGTTAATGATGAGTTATTAGAAGCCGACGATATCATTATTTCAAATGCATCATGTACTACCAATTGTGCATCTCCCATGTTAAAGGTATTAAGACAATGGGGAATTGAAGAAGCTTATGTGACTACCGTTCACTCCTACACAGGCGACCAACGTTTGCATGATGCACCTCACAAAGATTTACGTAGAGCTCGTGCAGCAGCCTTAAGTATTATTCCAACAACAACTGGTGCAGCAAAAGCATTAGGTAAAATTTTCCCTGACTTAGAAGATAAATTAGGCGGCTGCGGTATGCGCGTGCCAGTTCCTGATGGTTCATTAACAGATATTACGTGTGTATTAACTCAATACCCAAGTGTAGAGCAAATTAACTTAGCATTTAAACAAGCTTCTGAAACAGATTTAAAAGGTATTTTAGAATATTCGGAAGATCCTTTAGTTTCAGTAGATGTTGTTGGCAACGCACACTCTGTTGTTTTTGATTCTGACTTTACTAGTGTTGTAGGTAACCTTGTAAAAATAATTGGTTGGTACGATAATGAGTTTGGTTATAGCAGCCGATTAGTAGATTTAGTGGTTAAGATGCAGAAGCTTTAACTTTTAACCGCAAATAATTCTAAGAGAACCTTAGCGTTCTTTGCGTTTAAACAAGAAAGAATTACTGTTCTAAAATCTCATCAATTTGTAAATAGTGTTAAAACACTTTGTCTTTTATCGATAAAAAAGCCCTGTTAACAAGTCGTTAACACTAGGTTTAACTTTTTTTGTATCCATTTGCAGAACATGGCGTTATAAACTTTGTTATTTTCGCCCTAAGCAAAACTATATGAAGAGATACCTACTCTATTTATTACTATTAAGTTCCATCTCTTCTTTTTCACAGAAGTTATCGGTTTCAGGAAATATTCAAGATACAGCAGCCAAAGGCCCACTTCCTAATGCCATTGTGATGGCTATTAAGTTAATGGATTCAACCTTGGTTGGTTTTACCAGATCAGATGAAAATGGTGTTTTTAAATTAAAACCTTTACCAATTGATACTTATCAGGTTGTTATTTCTCATCCAAAGTTTGCTGATCAAGGTTACTTTATTTTTGGCGACAGCAAGAATTTGCAATATGATTTTGGTAAAATTATACTTCAACCTAAAAATGTTACTTTAGATGAAGTTACTATTTTTGCATTTAAAGACCCAGTATATTATAAAGGTGATACCTTAATATATACAGCTGATTCATTTAAAACAAAAGCAAACGCTACCGTTGAAGATTTATTAAAAAAATTACCTGGGTTGAAAGTTGATGCTGATGGAAAAATCACCTCGCAAGGAAAAGCAGTTGATAAAGTATTAGTAGATGGCGATGAATTTTTTGGTGGTGATGCCACTGTTGCAACAAAAAATTTAGCAGCGAGTTCAATTGAGTCCGTTCAAGTGTATGAAAAGAAAAGCGATGATGTAGCCAATTCAAGTACAGGAGAAGAAACCCAAAAAATTTTAAATCTAAAATTAAAAGATGAGGCTAAAAAAGGATACTTCGGCAAAATAAGTGGAGCTAGTGATTTTCAGAAATTTCATGAAGGGGAAGTATTGGTAAACTACTTTAAAAAGAAATTAAAAATTTCGGTCTTTGGGTTAGGAAGTAGTACACCTAACGCCAGTTTTGGATGGGGCGATGTTTATAAATATGGTTTAAATAATGAGTTTGACAGGGAAGAAAATGAAGATGGTGGCATGTCCATGTCATATTCAACAAGCCAACCACAAGGAATTCCTGTAACGTTTAAATCAGGGTTTTACTATACAGATAAATTATCAAAAAACACTAAATTAAACATCAACTATTCATATAACAGTAGTGAAGTTGTTTCTAAAACCGCTAAAAACTCGCAGTACTTTTTAACGGATACCACCTACACCTCTGCAAATGAAACTCAAGCTACTCAAAAAAATGAGGCACATGCCATTAATATTGGATTAGAGCAAAAGATAGATTCTTTAACCGATTTTAATTTTACTTCGAAAGTTAAATTATTAAGTAATAGTTCCTCAAGTACTGATGAAACCGACTTTTTAAGTGCTGCTAATATTAAAACCAGAAATACATCGATTAATAATACAAACTCAGGTAATGGGTATGATGTGACTAATAATTTAAAATTATTAAAACGCTTTAAGAAAAAAGATAGGTTATTAACGGTAACTTATACCAATACGTTTTCTAAAAATAACTCTAATGGTATTTTAAAAACCGACAATTATTTTTATGCAGATACAGCTTCAGCATTCAATACAGTTAATCAAAAGAAGACAAGTCAAAACGATAACCAAAGTCATTTGGGAGGTATATCATTTATTGAACCTCTTACTAAAAAAATTAAAATTGAAGGGTCTTACGACTTTATGTATTATAATAGTAAACAAGATAAAAAAGCCTTAAATAATATTGGAGGCGAATACAATGTTTTAGATTCAACATTAACTAATAATTTTGAAAACGTTAAGCAGATAAATCGTGCGGGTTTAAAATTTATTTATGAAGTAAAGAAGTTACGTTTCACTATAGGTACTAAAGCGCGCAATGTCTTTGTAAATAATAATAATGTTTTCAGAAACCAGCGCATTACCCAAAATTTCAATAACATTTTACCATTCTCAACTATACGTTATAAGTTTTCTGAAAATAAATCAATGGAAATTAGATATACTACTAGTTCTCAAAATCCTACTATTAGCCAATTACAGCCTGTGAGAGATAATAGTAATCCAAACTTTATTAATATTGGTAACCCTAATTTATTACCTACATTTTCGCATGGCATAAATTTAAATTTCAATTCTTGGAAATCAATTAGCGGGAAATACACTTGGGCTGGATTAACTTACAATTACACAAATAATGACAGCGCAACAGCAACCTCATACGATAGTATTGGAAGAACCGTTTCACAGGCCATTAACGTAAATGGCAACTATAATGTAAATGGCTACATTGGAACTAGCATGCCTTTCTTTTCTAAAAAGTTTGAAGTTGGACCGAATCTTTGGGTAAATTATGCTGAAAATAAATCCATTATTAATAACCAAGAAAATAAAACTCAAGATATTAGAAGTAACTTGAATTTAGAATTTAGAATGAATCTTGAAAAAGTGGAAGCTGCCTTATCTGGTTATTATAGTTACAACTCTGCTTACTCCTCTTTAAATGTAACAAGTAGTACCCCCTATTCTACTCAAGGTATTTCGGGTAGAGTAAGTATTAAATTTCCAAAAAACTTTTTATTAGAAAGTAATGCGGATTATACCATTAACAGTAGACGAAGTAATGGCTATAACATTAATTATTTAGTGTGGAATGCCTCTTTCTCTAAAACATTTTTCAAAAAAGAGAATTTTATTTTAGGATTCTATGCTTATGATATGTTGAATCAAAACATCAGTGTGGATCGTGATATTAGTAGTAATGTGATTACAGATATTAAAACAAATATCATTAGTCGTTATTTTTTATTGAAAGCTACATTTAAGTTTAATAGTAATAAAACAAAAGAAGAAGATGAATTTTAAATTA
>SYEI01000120.1 GCA_005800865.1 Bacteroidota bacterium
AACTCTGTTTTAATAGCGTTTACAGGATGAATAATAGGTTGATTTTGAAGCATTTCAAATTGCTGTAACCCAACTCCAGGATTTAATACTATACCTTTTTGGTTTGAATTAGAAGTTATAGGATTAATCTTCTGAATGTTAGTTGTTTTGTTTAGTAAATCAACATGTATAAAGGTGTTTTTTTGAAACACAGTCATTTTACGTACATTACTAACCGACACGCGATTAGCAGTTAAATTTGCGACGCATCCATTATCAAAATCTATTCTCACTTTGGCCCAATCGCTTGTTTTGCTGATAATAGAAGCGCCTGAAGCTGATATTTTACGAATTTTACTTTTAACGGAGTTTAATAATAAATCAATGTCGTGTATCATTAAATCTAATACAACCGAAACATCAGTTCCTCTGGAGTTATAACACGCTAATCGCTCTATTTCAATAAATGTTGGGTTTTCAAAATAGTCTTTAGCCGCAGTAAACGCAGGATTAAACCGTTCTACATGGCCAATTTGAACAATAACGCCTGCTTCTTTAGCTAAATTTATTAAAACTTTAGTGTCGTCAGGATTATCAGTTGCTGGCTTTTCAATAAAAACGTGCTTCCCTTTTTTGATAGCTTTACTCGCTAATTCAAAATGAGTTGGAGTAGGTGTAATAATTAAAACCACCTCGCACAATTGCAAAAGTTCATCATAATTACTGCATACAGTAACGTCTTTTTGATAAGTTAAACTATCAATAACCTGTTTATCAACATCATAAATGGCCTTAATAGTATATTGAGGAATTTCTCCCAATAATTTTAAGTGAATTTTCCCTAAGTGTCCTAATCCAGCAATTCCAACGTTCATTAAAAACTTTTTTTACAAATGTAATACCTATTAAAAACTAATTGTTAGAAATCAATTTTTTATATTAAAACTGGATTGTTTATTATAATTAGATTTATCACATGTTACTTAATACAAATAAAGAAGACGAATATTTATACCAAGGAAAGAGAAAACGGTTGGTTGAACAGTTAAAAGAAAAAGGAATTACGAGTCAGTCAGTTTTAAATTCTATTTTAAAAATCCCTCGCCACTTATTTTTTGATCAATCTACTGAGCGCCCTGCCTTATTAGATCATGCTTACTCAGATAAAGCCTTAAAAATTGGGGCAGGACAAACTATTTCTCATCCATTTACAGTAGCTTTTCAAACAGAAAAGCTATGCATCGTAAAAGGAGAAAAAGTGCTAGAGATAGGTACAGGCTGCGGTTATCAAACCGCTGTTTTATTAGAAATGGGAGCAAAAGTATATTCAATAGAGCGTCAGAAAGAATTATTTGATAAAACTAAAGTGTTTTTACCCTTATTAGGTTATAAAGGTGCCAAATTGGTTTATGGAGATGGTTATAAAGGAATGCCTCAGTTTGCTCCATTTGATAAAATTATTGTTACGGCAGCTGCTCCTTATATACCAGAAGAATTATTAGCGCAGTTAGTTATTGGAGGTATATTAGTAATACCTCTGGGTGAAGGCGAAGAGCAGGTAATGAATGTCATCGTAAAAAAATCAGCCACTGAATATAATAAACAAGCCTTTGGTAAATTTAAGTTTGTACCAATGCTTCAAAATAAATCGTAATAAATATTTATATTATTAACTACACAGTGTTTATAATATAAATTTTGGATGAATTTGGCATTTTGTATTTAATACCTACATTTGCTCTACCAAATTTGATGTTGGTGTGCAACTAAATATCAGATAAAGTAAAAAACAATTAAATTAAACTAAAAAAACAATTTATGAAAAAATCAGCACTAATGATTGCAATGGCATTTGGGGTAACCTCTGCTTTTGCGCAGCTTTCAACAAGAGAAAATGATGAGACTGTTATTAAATATGGCGCTAGACCAAAAGCTGGAGATATGGCTTTCGTTTTAGGGACATCTTTAGCTAACGACTCAGGCATGACTGCAAAATTATTTTCAGGTAATGCTTTACAGTCAGGTAACATTTTAACTTACAAGTATTACAAATCTGATGATATCGTAATCCGCGCAGGAATTCGTTTCATGAACAAAAACTTAACAGTTAAAGGTACAGGAGCAGATTCTACAGCTCAATACAATCCAAATTTAAACCCAGCTCCTTATAATAATTTAAGCGAGGTAAAAGCTAAAACAGTAGAAAGAATGTATGAGATTGTACCAGGTATTGAGAAGCATTTTGTTGCAGCAAATATTTTTGATGCATACGTTGGTGCTGATTTATATTTAGGATTTGGTAGCGATAAATCAATCAACAACTACACTTACAAAAACGGTGATAAAAATTTCACAAACAGAAAAACTAATACTACTAACGTTGGTTTAGGTGTAATTACAGGTTTCAATGTGTTTTTAGGTCATTTACCTATGTCTATTGGTTTAGAGTATGGATGGAATGCTAAATGGACATTTGGTGGTGTAACTAAAGTTAAAGAAGAAGTTCAAATTGCTGGAAATACTGCTGGTAGTTATACTGCTACTTACAAAGAAGAACAAGCAAGTAATGCTGTTGGATCAACTACTGCAAAATACTCTAAATTAAAAAGAAGAGAATTTAATGCAAACACTAATCAAGACGTTAGAATTGTTTTACATATCTATTTCGCTAGATAATATTAATATAGTTTAGTAATAATAATTAAAAAGAATACATACATATGAAAAAAATATTAATATTAAGCACGTTTTCGATATTGTTGCTTGCTAGTTCTTGTACTATGCGCAACAAAACGATTGCTGGTGCACAAATAGAAGCAAGAGTGAACTTTCAAAGTTCAGATTTGGATTATGTAGGTGAAGTAGCAGGTACAGCAACTCAGTATTATTTCTTAGGTATACCTTACGGTGGAAGAAGAAATCATACTGCTAGCACTGGCGGTTTATTAGGAGGTGTTAACTTTGATAGAGCATATAACAATGCATTATATGATGCCTTAAACCAAAAACCAGATGCTGATTTCGTTTTACCTATTTCATCTGAAAGTACTACAAATCAAGCGTTTTTAGGAAGAAAAGTAACTCTAAAAGTTAGAGCGAAAGCTTTCAAAATCAAAACTAAGTAAGCTAATTACTTTGTTAATAAAAAAAGACCTACATCAAAATTGATGTAGGTCTTTTTTTTAATTTTAAGGTAAAATTATAATCATAAAAATGAAAAAAAATAAATTTTTAGCTTTTACTCTAACCATTGTTTTAGCTTTTACCACTGTGTTTTTCAGTTGTAAGAAAGAAGAAAAAATCGCTCCAATTATTAGTGTTACGCCTTCGGCACTTCATATATATGCAAGCGCAGGTGATTTAATTACGTTTGGAGTTTCAATTAGTACAACTGAAAAATTATCGAAAGTTATAATAGCTAGTCAGGTTGATAATGAAACCCCTGTGCAATTGTTAGATTCTGCTATTTCAACAAAAGGAACTTCATTTAATTATTATTATCGTATACCAGCAAGTATAGCTGGTAAGTCTGTAGTAATTAGTTTTCAAGCAACCGACGAAAACGGACTGTCAAATACAAATTATAAAAGAATTTACGTTACAGCAGCAACAGCTAGCCAAGCTATTGTATTAACTGAAACAGCAGGACATTTGATGTATTCAAACACATCTGTTAATCATGATGCTTATAATTTGGAAACAAATTCAGGTGAATTTTCATTAACAGCCGATACAGCTTCTAGAGATATTCAAGATTATTCAGGAACAAATACAACTCTATCAAAAGAGTGGAGATCGCCTGCTGGTGGCAAATTTGTGTTATATAATGGCTATGATTATGCTAATGCAACAGATTCTACTGCAATTAGTGCTTATACAACAGGTGTAAAATATTCTGTATTATATAATTTAGCTGTAGGCGATATTATTATTACAAAATTAGGAAGTGTATCAACTAATAAATATGCTGTTATAAGAATTACAGATATTGTGGATGTGGCCGGTAAAGACAATGATTACTATGAATTTAAAATTAAGAAGTAATACTTCTCATTTTATAAAAAAAGCCTCGTTTGATACGAGGTTTTTTTATGGAATAAAGTAGCTTGTTAACATAAATATTACACGATAAATACTAAATTTGCGCCACTTAAAAACAATTAATATGTCAACAGCAGCTAACAAAGGACCAATTTCTAAATTTATAGAACATCATTATAAACATTTTAACGCGGCTGCTTTAGTAGATGCTGCTAAAGGTTACGAAACACATTTAACCGAAGGTGGTAAAATGATGGTGACTTTAGCTGGTGCTATGAGTACAGCTG
>SYEI01000121.1 GCA_005800865.1 Bacteroidota bacterium
CAAGAATGATATTTCGTTTTGGTCTTATAACGTGTGCGTGATTATTTACCCAATACTTGCCATTAGCAATAAATGAAGTATTATCTCCAGATAACCATTTTGCACCATCTTCACCTATCAAGACTAACTTTTCTGAAAATATATAATTATGTACGTAACTTAAAATCCCAGTAGCACCATAATAAGGGTATTCACCCTCAATACGGTCTTTTTTTGTTATTGGCTTTCGCAAATTATCAAGCACTTCAACAATTTCCCCCAACTTTTTTAATTCCCATCCTTTTTTCATATCAATTCTAAAATTGAGTTTAAAATGTCTGCACTTTCTTCGTCTAAGGCTTTCATTTCTTCTAAAATTTCTTGTGGTTGGCGTAGGGCTGCCACTTCTTTTTTGTTAGGGTTCTTTGGGCTTAAGTCAAGTGTAGTTTGGTCAATATCTTTTATGTTAATGCTCCAAGAGTTTTCACTGTCTGCTTTTGTTTTCTGCAATTCTACAAAACCAGCTAAATCTTTTTCGTTTAAGGCATTGGTCTTTCCTAAGTTTCTATCCAAGTTCAATTGGTAAAACCATACTTTTTTAGTAGCACTCCCTTTTTCAAAAAATAACACTACTGTTTTTACACCAGCACCAGTAAAAGTACCACCAGGCAAATCTAATACTGTATGTAGGTTGCAACTTTCTAACAGTTGTTTACGCAATGCCACAGAGGCATTATCGGTATTGCTTAAAAATGTATTTTTAATAACCACACCTGCCTTACCACCAGCCTTTAGTATTTTAATAAAGTGTTGTAAAAATAAGGAAGCCGTTTCGCCAGTTTTAATTGGGAAGTTTTGTTGCACTTCGGCACGTTCTTTACCACCAAACGGAGGGTTAGCTAATATAATGTCGTAACGGTCTTTTTCTTGTATGTCTGCTAAGTTTTCAGCAAGTGTATTGGTATGTATAATGTTTGGTGCTTCAATACCGTGAAAAATCATATTCATTGTGCCAATAATGTAAGCCAATGATTTTTTTTCTTTACCGTAAAAGGTTTTCTTTTGAAGGGTAACAGTGTCTTTAGTAGAAATTCCTTTTTTGTTTAGATAAGAAAATGCCTCACACAAGAAACCAGCACTACCCACAGCACCATCGTAAATTTTATTTCCTATTTGTGGTGCTACTACTTTTACAATGGTTGTAATCAATGGACGTGGTGTATAATACTCGCCACCATTACGCCCAGCATTACCCATATTTTGTATTTTAGACTCATACAAATGGCTCATTTCGTGCTTTTCAGCGTGTGTACGGAAACGAAGTTCATCAATACGGTTAATAACCTCACGCAAGTTATATCCGCTTTGTATGCGGTTTTTTAGTTCGCTAAATATCTCCCCAATTTTATATTCAATGGTATCTGCACTTTCTGCATCTGCCTTAAATTTTTTGAGGTAAGGGAATAGTTTAATGTTTACAAAATCGGCAAGGTCATCGCCAGTTAATGCTTTGTGGTGGTCTATCTTACCATCTTTACCTTTAGGGGCAGCCCAAGTAGTCCATTGAAATTTTTTATCAATAAGGGGTGTATAGGTTTTGCCAGAAAGTTCGGCAGCAGTGGCTTTGTCTTTTTCTAAATCATCCAAATACTTTAAAAACAAAATCCACGAGGTTTGTTCTACATAATCTAACTCACTTCCACAACCAGCATCTTTATGAAGGATGTCATCTATATTTTTAAAAGTTTGTTCGAACATGGTTAGTTATTCTTAGTTGTTATTAAATTCAATTACCGAAAATACTCAAAATAAGCCAATACCCGGCATATGACTTATATAACTTAGGCAACATTATCCGAGTTGAATTTTCTCAACGTCGTCATAGCATTACTGGTAACGGTTCTCGGCTTGCCGCAGTGGGGGATTTTTAGCACTAATGTTGATGCGAGGTAGAATGTTCAATTAACCACTTAACCGCCAATTTCTTAAACCCGCTGTTAGCAGTAGCTTTTCTTTCAATACTTATTAATACTTTTATCAATAATATATCTGTTTAATTCGTAAGGTTGTTTCAGGATTTAATCTATTCCTTCCACTCATCCATTGCTATTCTAAATAAGTCCTTTAGTTTTTCTTTATGGAAACTAACGTTATCCTTATCAATTCTAAATTTAAGGCGACCTTTTTTTCCAATTGAATTTATTTTAAATCCGTGGTTATTTAAATCTTCACTCCATTTTTGTGCATCGCTGATAAGAACTTCAGCTCTTATAAATGATTGCTTCGGTAAGAATACCACAAAGTTATTTGGCTTACCCCTTTTATTGATGCCAATATAGCTATGTGTGAAATTATGCGACATGTCAGGATCAATTTCTTTGATTAAATTGAGACACGTGTCGGCAATATTCATTGCCTCGCTACTAGCCTTTTCTTCCCAATATTCTCTATTGCTTGCTTCATCATCTGAATTTTCAAAATCTCTATTTGAGAAATTGATTAATAAATCATCCTGTAAATCAAATGCCGTAAGCAATTGTTTTAGTTTTCTGAATTTACTATTATTATCAATATTGGCCTCAATAAAATAACCGCTTATTAGTTCATACGGGGCGCGTAATTCCTTTGGATTTGTGGTAAGAGCAATGGTTTGTTTTAGATCTGGGTGATTAAATGCCGAGGGATTTTCTTCAATCAATTTTTTAATTACGTGGTAATACATTTTGGCTATTTCCTCAGTTTCTATTTTTTCGTCTTTAAAAATGAAATAATCTAACTTTTTATAGCGAGGATCCGGTGCATTATAAATTGTATAATCCTCATCATTATCTGCATCTTCATCAATTTCAATGGCAGGGTATTCCCATATTTTTAAAAACCTATCCGTAAGTAATCGCAATCTGTTTTCAAGATTTCCAATATTCCATTCGTTAATTTCTTTGAGGTATTGATTTAACCATAATCGGCTAAATTGATACCCTTGTTGTCTATCATTCTTATTAAGAGTCTTCTTTTCTTCAAATGTTTTGTTCCCTAAACTACCGTTGTTACCAGAAAGTGTCAGGTTAGCAATGGTATTAAGGTATTTGTCTTTCATTAGTTTAAATTCATTTTCAGGCAATTGCTCTTTCCATTTAGAATCTGGCGTTTGAGGGAAGATATGCTCGATAGTAATATCTGGATTCTCAACATTTACATACTCACGATTGTTGTAATTTTCTAACAATTCCAAAAAGTATACTCTGTTTTTTGATTGTATGTTATATACATCTTTTTCAGCGAGTGCTAACTCAATCTCCTTATCATTAGGGAATTTTTGTACGCCCTTCTTCTTTAAAAGGGCTTTTTGTATTGAAACCAAATAATCAGTTTTAACCACATCGCTATATAAATTCATAAATATCTTATTTAGCGCATTGGTAGGTAAACCAATAATAAACCTGCGCCAAACATATGATTGAATGAAGTTTAAAATTTGAATAAAACACTTCTTATCTATTCTCTCATTACAATAATCATTAAAAACAGGCATCAAAAATGGATAAGAAACATTTATCTCTAATCTGGTTATATAATTAAGTTCTCTTCTTATTTCAGTATCATTTTCTTTAGAAGGATTGATGAGTTTGTTGTATTGAAATGAGAAGATTTTTATTTCCTCTATAGATTCTGAATAAAATTTAGCATCACGATTAGCATACCTTAATTTAAATTCATCATAAACCGCATTCTTATTTGGTATCTTCTTGTTTTTATAAGTAAGGTAATCTCTGATAAAATCAGACACCCGACTTTCTTCTTTGTTTAAATCTTTCGCATTACGTTCAATTATGTCCCAGTATTTTTCAAATACACGAACTTGTTCATCGGGATCTAAACCCATTAATATATAGTTGCGAATTAGATCAGCTTGCGATAATTCCAAGCCTGTAGAATTTAAACTTTCAAAAATACGTTGCGGATCATCCTTGCCACGTTCCAATGAAATTTCGACAAACAGTAAACTATTAATACCCATTAAAATGGTTTCGAAATTTTCCTTTGAAATATGTTGCCTAAAGAAATTGTAGTTGTTGATGACCTTTGAAAACTCGTTGTATTGACTTGGGTTATTATTAGATAAAAGATGTTTAAAAGCTTTGGCATTGTTTTCTGATGGTTTTAGCTTTAATTTATTGTTATCATCTTTAACATATTTATTCGTTAAAAAAGTATCATTGATCTCCTCTGCCTTTTCTTCAAAGCCATTTTCTTTAGCAAAGCGATATAAAGCTAAATACAACAAAGAGAATGTAGTCAATCGTTGTTGCCCATCTATAACCACTAGTTGCTTTACCTCACTTGAAGTATAAACACCTTCGTGTATAAACACAATGCTACCAATAAAATGTGTTGATCCGGGTTTATTACCCACCTCAATAATATCATAAAACAATTGGCGACACTGCTCTTCCGTCCAGTCATAATTACGTTGGTAAACGGGAATAATAAATTGAGTTTTGGTTTGGCTCAAGAAATTATTTAATGATACTTCGTTTGCTTTCATATTCTAACTAAGGTCTTATTTTCTATACTTCTTAAAATTCTCTTCTTTTTCAAAATCTCTTTATACTTCATCACGATCTATAGTAGGTTAATCGTTTTCGGATAATGAATAATTTTTGCTTATTTATTTGCCATGTTTTCTTTGCTGTCCTAAATATTTGTCTTGGCATTGGCTATAACGGTTTGCAGCTACAAGAAGTTGGCGATTTTCACCACAAAAATTCATACGAAGCAAACACTTCAAATATAAAACAAACTTTCATACGAAGCACTAACTCGCTAATTTTTTGTAGGTGCTGTTATAGCCCGTTTTTCTTGTCATACTTCGTCAAATATTTGGTTTGGGTATAGTGTCATTAAGTCCGTGACTGTCTGATGGTCTATGTTTGTATGCAGGTCTGGAATGTTTATTATTTCTTTGTTTCTCAGTTTTGTTACTATGACTGAATTTTCATTTTCAGAAATCCATTTCTTTACACGTTCGACTACTTCTGGTTTTGGCTTTTTATTATCGTCAAGATTCCATTTTATTCTTCTGTATTGGTCAAATGCCAAAAGTTGTTCAGGGTTTAGTGATACGAGTTCAATATCTTCAAATCCCCTAAAGTCAACCATAAAACCCTTGTTTCGCACCAATGCAGCCCCGTAGCCAACACAACTTAATCCAACTCCCGCAAATAATACTTTTGCATTATGAGGTTTGGCATTATTAAAAATCTGCATTGCTAAATCTCTGTCATAGGACAAATGAGTTCCGTCAGCAGGGCTTGTTTTGACCATTACAAAGTAAAGTTGTCCATTCTTCTTCAGAATTAGTTGTGGGTTCTGGTTTAGGTCTGTCGTTCCATCAACCACTTCATATCCTTCTTTTTGGGCGTATTTGTATATTATGTCTATCCCAAATTCGTGTATTTCTTGTTTTGTCAACAAGTCTTTTGGGTCAACATTTTGTCCTGCTCTTTTCTCCGCTTCTGCGAATTTTTTGAAAATGTCATC
>SYEI01000122.1 GCA_005800865.1 Bacteroidota bacterium
GATTGAGTAAAACATCAGATATTTTTCGAGCTTTAAATTTGTTTAAAGAATTGACACACATTACGCATTTTTTTGTAAGTTTACCTAAGCCATATGCCAATTTCTATTACCCATATTTCAACGTATCTGCCTCAAAATATTATTACAAATGAGCAGTTAGCTAAAGAATTTAATAGTTCTGTTGAGTTAATTTATAAAAATACGGGTATAAAACAGCGCTACGGTTCAGGTCCAGGAGAAATACCTTCTGATATGGCTGTAAAAGCTGCTGAGCAGTTGTTTGTAACTAGTAAAATCGATAAAAAAGAGATAGATTTTTTAATTTTTTGTACTGAAGGCTTTGATCATAAAGGGCCATCTACATCTTGTCTTATTCAGCACCGATTGGGTTTAGGAACTCACGTGGGTTGTATTGATTTGCCTTATGGCTGTTCTGGGTATGTTTATGGTATAGGAATGGCAAATGCCTTATTAACTAGTTTAATGGCCACAAAAGTGTTGTTTTTAACAGCTGATATTCCAAGTAAAGTGAGTCATAAAAAAGATTTAGAATTACGGAGTATTTTTAGTGATATTGGTACGGCAACTATTATTACCAAAGGAGAAGGTGAACAGCATTTTATTTTTGGAACCGACGGTGGAGGTTATGATAACTTAATAGTTGATCATAGTGCTACTCGTAACCCACAAATAGAAGGTAGTTTTTTGGAAGACTTACCTTACGGTCATATGAAAATGAATAGTACCGAAGTTTTTTTATTTGCTGTAAAAAGAGTTCCAGTTTTGATTGAGGATATTTTAAAAAAACACAATTATAGCATAGATGATATTGATTTATTTGTGTTTCATCAAGCTAGCTATTTTATGTTGGATGTGATTAGAAGAAAATGTAAAATACCTAAAGAAAAGTTTTTTGTAAACATCGAGAACTTTGGAAACTCTGTATCATCTACCATACCAGTTGCTTTATATGATGCCGAACAAAAAGGAGTATTAAAAAAAGGGATGCAGGTTGTACTAGCAGGATTTGGAATAGGTTACAGTTGGGGAGCCACCATTATTAAGTATTAATTTTATATATTTAAAACATATTATGATATCAGTAGAAGAGTTTACAAATCAATTAGCAGCAGAGTTTGAGGACGTTGAACCTAACACTATTTTTCCCGACACGAATTATCGTGATATAAAAAATTGGAGTTCGATGTACGCCCTTATTATTATTGCTTTTATAGATGCAAACTTTGATGTGCAGTTAAATGCGGAGAATTTAAAATCTACCCAAACTGTGAGAGATTTGTATAATGTAGTTTGCGAAAAAATGAAATAATGAGTTTTGTTACTGTAAATAATGTTAGTGTTAAAGGTATTGGGGCTTGTGTACCAACGCAGGTGTACAATAATCTATCATACCAACATGTTACAGAACCGGAGCGAGAATTATTTATAAAAACAACGGGTATTAAAGAAAGAAGAGTTGCTGATGCGCAAACCTCTACCAGCGATATGTGTTTTGAACCCGCCAAACAGCTTATTGATAAATTGCAATGGGATAAAAGCGAAATAGATGTGGTAATTATGGTAACACAATCGCCCGATTATTTTATTCCAGGTTCAGCAGTTATTTTACAAGATAGATTAGGGTTGAAAAAATCGTGTTTAGCATTTGATATTAATTTGGGATGCTCAGGCTATGTATATGGCTTGTATGTTTTGAGTAATTTATTAAGTTCTGGGCAATTAAAAAAAGGATTGTTATTAGTTGGAGATAAATCAACCGTATCCACTTCTTATACCGATAAAAGTGCTTATCCTTTATTTGGCGATGCAGGTTCTGCAACCGCATTAGAGTTTGAAGAGAAAGCTAATACCATGTATTTTAATTTATCATCCGATGGTTCGGGTAAAGATGCCATTATTATTGAACATGGTGGCTCTAGACATGGGATACAAGATGATACGTTTGATTTAGTGGATATTGAACCAGGCGTACAAAGGGCTAAGCGTCATTTGAAATTAGATGGCATTGATATTTTTAATTTTGCATTAAGAGAAGTTCCAGCAAATGTGAACGAGTTATATAATGCCTCTCAAAAAAACATGAGTGATACAAATTATTTTGTGTTTCATCAGGCAAATAAATTGATTAACGAATCGGTACGCAAAAAATTAAAAATCACCGATACTACTAAAGTGCCTTATTCAATTAATCAATTTGGTAATACAAGTTCGGCCTCTATTCCTTTAACTATGATAACGGAGTTAACCGAGCAGCTTTCAAATCATCGACAAACACTTTGCTTGTGTGGTTTTGGTGTTGGATATTCGTGGGGAAGTGCTATTATTGATTTTGATAAAATTGTATGTTTACCTCTTATTGAGATTTAAAAATGGTTTCGTTAAAAGATAAAAATATTTTAATTACAGGCGCTTCTTCAGGTATCGGAAAAGCTACAGCTATCTTGTTTAGTGAATTAGGCGCTAATGTTATTATTACAGCCCGTAACGAAGGGAAATTAGATGAAACATATAAAGCGTTAAATCCTTCAATTCATCACCTCAACATTAATGCAGATTTAACGCAAGTTAATGACATTAAAAGTTTAGTAAAGTTATTACCCGCTATTGATGGTATTGTGCATTGTTGTGGTAAGGTAATGCCTGTTCCAGTTAAATTTATTAAAGAGTCGCAATTGCAAGACGTGTTTAGTGTTAATTATTTTTCGGCAGTTAATTTAATTTCTGAACTATTAATGCAGAAAAAAATAAACAATAATAGTTCCATTGCATTTATATCATCGGTATCTACTTTGCATGCTTATTTTGGAGGTGCACCATACATTAGTTCAAAAGCAGCACTCGAAGGTTATGCAAAAACATTAGCTTTAGAGTTAGCTCCAAAAAAAATAAGAGTCAATGTGTTGCAACCAGCTTTAGTGCGCACTGCTATATTTGATAGTACGATTAATGCAGCAATCGACACTGAAAAAATGAATGAGTTAGTAAATAGCTATCCTTTAGGCATTGGCGAGCCTATCGATGTAGCAAATGCATTAGCTTTTTTTATGTCGGATGCCAGCAAATGGATTACAGGTAGCAGTTTAAAAATGGATGGAGGGTTAACTTTAGGCTTTAAATAATTTATATGCAAAGTTTCGAAAACGAAATATCAGTTGTTGTTCCTGTTTACAATTCATCTAGTTGTATTAAGGATGTTATTTATCAGATTAATGATGAGTTAATAAAAATAACTGAAGACTACGAAATTATTATTGTAGATGATGGAAGTATAGATGGAAGTTGGAAACTCATTAAAGAGATTTGTAAGGATAACAAAAAGATAAAAGGCTTTTCGCTTGCTAAAAATTTTGGTCAACATAAGGCTACCCTTTGTGGATTGTCAAATGCTTCAGGAAAGTATGTGATAACGATTGACGATGATTTTGAACATAACCCAAAAGATATTCAAACACTTTATAATGCTATTAAAAACAGTGAGTTTGATTTAGTTTACGGTGTTGCAAGAAATAAAAAGAAATCATTTTTCAGAAGAGCAATGACGGCTTTTTATAAATTTATTTCAAAGATCGAAAATCCATACGCAGGTTTAGGTTCTAGTTTCAGAATATTAAAAAATGATTTAGTTCAAAAAATTGTCACTCACAATAATCACTTGTTTTTTGTTGACGAGTTAGTGTTATGGTACACATCTAACATTAGTGCCTGTCAATTAGATTTTCAAAAATCTAAAAAACAAAGTTCAGGTTATAGTTTTTTATCTTTATTTATGTTGTCATCTAATGTATTGATGATAAGTTCAACCATGCCATTAAAATTAGTTAAGTCATTAGGTTTATCTATGTCGTTCATCAGTTTTTTGGTTGGTACATTTTACTTTGTTAAAAAGCTAATTCATAAAACGCCAGCTGCAGGGTACACATCTATTATAGTGTCCGTATTGTTTAGTGCGGGACTTATTATGTTTTGCATAGGTATCATTGGAGAGTATTTAGGAAATGTGCTCATGATGCAAAATCAAAAACCGGCATTTTACATTAAAGAAAAAACATGATTGTTGAACAGTACGGCTTAAGATATTCGCGTGTTACCGAAAATGATTTAGAGTTACTTCGTTATTGGCGCAATCAATCCTATATTAGAGATGCCATGCAGTTTAAGGAATATATTACTCCTAAAATGCAAAAAGCATGGTTCAATAAAATTAATAATAAACACAATTATTATTTTATTATTGAAGATAATGATAAAAAAGTAGGATTAATTAATTGTAAGGATGCTGAACCTGATACGAAATTAGCAGAAGGTGGTATTTTTATTTGGGAAAAAAGTTATTGGGGAACTTCTATTCCTGCATTTGCATCCTTAACTATGTTACAAGCTGTTTTTGAGGTGTTTCAAAGTGGTAATGAATCTGTGGCTACCGTAGCTTGTAATAATAAGGTGGCGCTTGATTTCAATGAAATGTTAGGATACGAAATTAAAAGTAAAACGGTAGATGGTAATTATTATAAATTACATTTAACCAAAGATAAATATCTATCGCATTGTAAAAAATTAATAAGAGCAGCATCTCTTTTAGATGAAAAAAAATCTCAATTTATAATGCATGCAACGGCCAGTGATATTTTGGCTGATGAAATTAATCAGTATATCAAAAAAAATAACATTACTGTTTAGCGGGAAAAATATCTAGCTCTCCCTTTTCTAAAAACTCCATCCATCTTTCTTTTGGGAACATGCTTAGCATAAATTCATCTCGCAATGTTTCGATTTTGTATTTGGAAATTTCTTTGGCCGTGTAGTTCCATTTAGGATTTGCAATATCCAGCATGAGCACAAATCTATCTTCATCACTATCATTCCAAGCCTCATGCTCAAAAGAATCGTCAAAAATTAGCATTTTGCCTGGTGTCCATGTGTGCGTTTCTTCTCCAACACGCAGGCCACAATCTTTAGGGATGATTAATCCTAAATGAGCTCTCAATACCATTTTAGTGAAACCCTTGTGAGGTGTAATTTTTGTTTTGGCAGGTAGGTACGAAAAATCAGCAGATATTAATTCAGGAATTTGATTAAGCACTTCAAATGTTTTAGGGCATAAACTGCAATTTAATGGATGCTTAATCCCAAAAAATTTAAAGGTAAATACTTTCCAAATATTTTTACTATCAGGGTGTAGGTATTCTGGAAAGGTATCTAACCAAAAGCCGTTTTCGGAAGATTGACGAAGGTTTTGAAGCTCATTTAAAATAGTTTCAAAATTATCTTCTAATATTTTTAATTCAGGAACTTCCGAAATATTGTAAAACCACTTTGGATTTTGTTGAGTAAAATCATCCATAATTAAAAAAATAAATTCAATTCATTTATAGTTATATTACTTACTTTTGGTATTGTAAATTTACTGTTTATTTTAGTTTATAATTACTTTCTTTATATTCTAAGATAATAATGATTAAGATCATGTCGAAGCTTTGGTTTAGTTTATATGATAGAGGAACTTATAAAGGAGATGAACCTTCTTTTTATGATACAAGGGATATCAAATTTACGAAGCTAATCGAAGATAATTATTTAGTTATTAAAAATGAGTTAGAAGCATACTTAAAACATCACCAGCTAAATACGTATTTTAACTCAACGATGGTGGAGCAGCATGGAACATGGAAAACCATTTCTTTAAAATGGTGGGGAATTAATTTTTACGAAAACTATAAATACTTTCCTAAGACTATTAGTCTTATAAATTCATTAGATGGTTTAGTTTCTGCTTCATTTAACAAATTAGAGCCACAAGGGAAAATAAAACCTCATTGTGGTGATACTAATGGTATTTATCGTTGTCATTTAGGTTTAGAAGTTCCTGCAAAAATTCCTACATGTGGATTTAGAGTTTTAGATGAATGGAAAAGTTGGGAAGAAGGAAAGCTTTTAGTTTTTGTTGACGCTCAAAATCATGAGGCAATTAATTTAAGTGATAAAAATAGATTTATTTTTGTGTTTGATGTGGTAAGACCTGAATTTATTGGTAAAAAGAACTATATAGCATCTACAGTCATTTCTTCTTTATTTATACAGAAGCGCGCAGAAGCTTTTAAAATTTTGTATAAATCGCCTTTATGGCTTCAAAAATTAGTGGGACAAATACTGGTTCCTTTTGCTTTCATTGCTATCAGAGTTAGAAATATGTTATTTAGTTTATTAAGAAAATAAGTTGACAGCATTTACAAATAAACTTTGGTTTAGTCTTTTGCATAAAAGACCATACAAAGGCATTGAGCCTAACTATCCTAATGTTAGTTCGATAAAAGGTATTCATGAGCTTGAGGCAAATTATGAAATCGTTTTAACGGAGTTGCAAAATTATTTGAAGCAATATGTTTTTGAGCCCCAATTTAATATTACGATGGTTGAAAAACCAAAGTCATGGAAAGTTAGGTCGCTTAAGGTTTGGAGTGTTGAGATGTATGAAATTCAAAAACATTTTCCTATAACCATTAAACTTTTATCAAACATAGATGGAGTTATTAATGTTGGATTTAACTTATTAGAACCTCAAGCTTCCATTAAGCCACATTGTGGCGATACGAATGCGATTATTAGATGTCACTTAGGTTTAATTATCCCTAAAGAAGATGATACTTGCGCTATTAAAGTGAATGGCGAAATTAAGCACTGGCAACAAGGTAAAGTCATTGGATTTACAGATGCTTATGACCATGAGGCTTGGAATAAAACTGATCAACAACGCATTATTATGTTGTTTGATATTTTAAAGCCAGAATATATAACTCAAAAAAATAAAATTTGTGGCGTTGTTTTAGCCAGTTTATATATGCAAAATCTAGGA
>SYEI01000123.1 GCA_005800865.1 Bacteroidota bacterium
GCTACAATTAATTCTATCAAAACAGAATTAAACGCTATTAAAGAACCTATTCGTAGAGAAATTCACAATGCTGTAAAAAAAGTATTACGTTTAACAAAAGGCGAAAACTCTTCGTCTCGCGCTAAATTAACAGACTGGTTACGTTTATCTAATATCGAAAACACGGATAGATATAGCTCACATGTGATGTCTCAATCCACACAACAAGTTTCTTCAGTAGCTCCAGTAGCTGCTATTTACAACGAAGAAAAACCAGTTGATGGAAGAGAATTATTAAGAGAAAACTTTGATTATATTTTAAATAAATATCCTGAAACCTTAATTTTTGGAGAAGACTCTGGTAAAATTGGTGGTGTAAACCAAGGCTTAGAAGGATTACAAGCTAAGTATGGTGAACACCGTGTATTTGATACAGGTATACGTGAAGCGACTATTATGGGGCAAGCTATTGGATTATCTATGCGTGGTTTAAGACCGATTGCCGAAATTCAATACTTAGATTATTTATTGTATGCCTTACAAATCATGAGTGATGATTTAGCAACTGTGCAATGGAGAACTAAAGGAATGCAAAAAGCACCAGTAATTATTCGTACACGCGGGCATCGTTTAGAAGGAGTTTGGCATAGTGGTTCGCCAATGGGAATGATTATTAGTGCTTGTAGAGGCATTAACATTTGTGTGCCTCGTAACATGACTCAAGCCGCTGGTTTTTATAATTTATTATTAGAAGCAGATGAGCCTTCCTTAGTTGTTGAACCTTTAAATGGCTACCGTTTAAAAGAAAATTTACCATCTAATATAGGCGAGTACAAAGTAGCTCTAGGGATTCCTGAAACATTAATTAAAGGAACCGATGTTACTTTAGTAACTTATGGGTCTTCTATTCGTATTGCGCAAGATGCCATCAAGCAATTAGAAGAGCATGGCATTTCAGTTGAATTAATTGATATTCAAACCTTATTACCATTTGATACTAACCATTTAATTGTTGAATCCTTAAAGAAAACAAATAGAGTGGTATTTTTTGATGAAGATGTACCAGGTGGAGCAAGTGCTTATATGATGCAAAAAGTATTAGAAGAGCAAGGTGGTTACCAGTATGTAGATTCAAAACCTATTACCATTGCATCTAAAGAACACAGACCAGCTTATGGTTCGGATGGCGATTATTTCTCAAAACCAAGTGCTGATGATGTGTTTGATGTTATTTACAATTTGATGTTAGAAGTTAATCCTAATAAATACACTAAAATCTATTAATAAACTTAATTTTACGTGTCATTATAAAAGGATATACTTTAAAAATATAATATATATGAAGTTAACTACACTATTTTATGCTATTGCATTTTTAGTATCGGTAAATAATTTATCGGCACAAGAAGCAAAAAAAGAAGAAAAGAAAATTCAGGAAGTTGTAAATATTCAAGCCGACCCTGTTTCTTTGCCACCAGATGCAGATGGTAATGTACCTGTTGATACTTCAGCGCCAAAAGGAATGGCTTCAAGCGAAATTTTGAAACGCGCAGTAAATTTTGTGAAAATGGAATCTACCAAATACACAAAAGGTAATGGCGTTACCACTGGAACTAAAGCTGAATGTGTGGTTACGTTTCCCTACAAACCAAAAGAATTAAATCCGGTTGCCGATGTGCAAGGAACTATTACTATGCACGTAAGTATTGATGCAAAAGAAGGTAAATACCGTTATACAATTTCTAAATTAAATCATAGTGCTAAAAATGGTGATTACACTGGCGGCGATGTTTATAGTGAAGTTCCAAAATGTGGTAGTATGAAATTACCACCAGAGTTATGGAAACGTATTAGAAGTGAAGCATTTAAACAAAGTGGCATTATTGCTAATGATATTAAAGAAGCAATGAAAGTATCTAGTTCTACTCCCGTTAACACTGACGAGTGGTAGTTGAAAATTTTTAATTTAAAAAGTCCCAAATGGGACTTTTTTTTTGAACCAATTAAATTATAAATGAAGTCATTAGAATTATATTCAAAAAAAGATATTGAACATCTTACCCGAAAACGAACCAATGAAATAAAAATTGGAGAGGATGTTACAGTTTTAAAATCAGAAAGTAATTGGGAAAATGAACTATTAAAATCTAATTGCAAATTTGTTTTACTTGGTATTCCAGAAGATATTGGAGTGAAGGCAAATTATGGTCGTGGTGGAGCTCACACTGCTTGGAAACCAGCTTTAGATAGTTTTTTAAGTCAGCAAAGCAATGAGTTTTTAAATGGAAAAGAGGTTTGTGTTTTAGGACATATTTTTGTGGAAGACCTGATGGAAAAATCCGAATCCTTGCAAGCTAAAAACAAACACGACATGACTCAATTACGAAACTTAGTTTCAATAATTGATGAACGTGTTACAGAGGTTATTACAAAAATTATTGCTTGTAAAAAAATTCCCATCATTGTGGGCGGCGGGCATAATAACTCCTACCCTATTATTAAAGGCTGCTCATTAGCACTTGATAAAAAAATAAATGTCATTAATTGCGACCCACACACTGATTTTAGGCCTTTAGAAGGCCGACATAGTGGTAATGGCTTTAGTTATGCGTACAAAGAAGATTACATGAATAACTATTCTGTGTTTTGTATGCACGAACAATATAATACAGCAAGCGTTCTAAAAGATTTTACAGATAATAATCATCATTTGTATTTTAGCAGATATGAAGATGTATTTGTTAGAGAGAGTAAAAACTATTCAGACACTCTATTACAAAATATTGGATTTGTAAAAAACGATGTTTGTGGTGTTGAAATTGATTTGGATGCCATTACCAATGTTCCATCCAGCGCCAAAACTAGCAGTGGAATTTCGCCTGTGCAAGCAAGACAATACGCTTATCAATGTGGGAAACAATTATCCGCTTTATATTTTCATATTGCTGAAGGTGCTCCTATTCTATCTCACATTAAGGCAGATAACAAAACGGGAAAATTAATTGGGTACTTAATTGCTGATTTTATTAAGGGAGTGAGTGATAAGTAGCTTCGACTCCCCTCAGCTATCAAAACAACTCTGCTCAGTAACCGAAAAATTTAATTGGTGACTGAGCGGATCCGAAGTTACACTACCTTAAAAACGATTTCGAAATTTGCGCCGTTATCGTTATAAATTTTAAGTTCGGCATTTATTTGTTCTGAAAGAATAGCTACAATATCTAATCCTAAAGAATCTGAACTCGTTAAATCAAAATCCGCAGCCAATCCCTGTCCGTTATCAGACACTTTTAGTTGATAGGTGTTTTTAACTAGTTTCGATAATTCTACTTTAATAATACCATCTTTGCCATTAAAAGCATGCTTGTAGGCATTCGACATTAATTCATTTGTAATTAATCCTAAAGGAATAGCAGTATCTAAATCTAATTCAAGTTCAATTAAATGAGATTGGATTGTGATATTTTTTTTGGTTAAAGAAAAACTTCCTGAAATTTGATTGATTAAACTTTCTAAGTACTCATTAAACAACAAGCTCGTCATTTGATTATTGCGATACAATAATTGATGTAATAAAGCCATGGAATTAATTCGATCTTGAGCTTCTCCTAATGAATTTTGAATCTCTAAATTAGTTGTTTTAGCAGATTGTAACTTTATTAAACTCGAAATAATCTGTAAATTATTTTTGACCCTATGATGCACTTCTTTAATTAATAAGTCTTTTTCCGATAAAGATTTATTGATAATCTCGTTTCGAGTTTCAATTTGTTTATTTTTAATTTCCAATAACTGCTTTTGGGTATTAGCTCTTTTTAATTGCACTATCATAAACACAATCACAATTATCAAAATTAAACCACAAAATATGAGGGCATTTCTAAAAGTTTTTTGTTTACTCACTTCTGCATTTTTTTCTCGAATATTTTTTTGACTCTCAGTTATCACAGCTTCTCTCTCTGACACTTGATTGGCCACTTGAGCTAACAATAATTCTCGCAAATTATTTTTAGACTCAATACTATCCTTAAATACAATATATTTTCCATAATAATCAA
>SYEI01000124.1 GCA_005800865.1 Bacteroidota bacterium
ACCACAAATTGGTAATGTAGTGATTGAAGATAATATTGAAATTGGCTCTAACTGCTCCATCGACAGAGCAACTCTAGGTTCTACCATTTTACGTAAAGGTGTGAAGTTAGACAACTTAGTGCAAATAGCACACAACGTTGAAGTTGGTGAGAACACTGTAATTGCAGGATTATCTGGTGTTGCAGGCTCTACTAAAGTTGGTAAAAATGTAATGATAGCAGCACAAGTTGGCATTGTTGGTCATATTAAAATTGCAGATGGCGTTAAAATTGCTGGGCAAGCAGGTGTTGGTTCATCTATAGAAAAAGAAAATGAAATCGTACAAGGTTCTCCATCATTCCCGTTAGGAGATTTTAGAAGAAGCTATGTTCTTTTTAGAAGTTTGCCAAAATTAAATGACAGAATAAAAGATATTGAAAATAAGCTAAAGTAATATCTTGATTAGTCATCCGATTAGGTATCGGATTAGACTATCAGATAATTAAAACAACTAAAAATATGAGCAACTTGACAAGTTAAATAATTGTCAAAATTGTCTAAATAAAACTATGAGTGATAAACAAAGAACCATCGACAAAGCAGTTTCCGTAACAGGTAAAGGCTTACACACAGGAGCTCCTGTAACATTAACATTTAATCCAGCACCAGAAAATCATTGGTATAAATTTCAACGAATGGATGTGGAAGGACAACCAACTATTGACGCAGATTGCGATTTAGTGGTTGACACTTCTCGTGGAACAACTTTAGAACAAAACGGAGCACGTGTTCATACAACTGAACATGTACTAGCAGCTTTAGTAGGAATGGGAATTGACAATTGTTTAATTCAAGTAACTGGTCCCGAAATGCCCATCATGGATGGTAGTTCTTTAAAATTTATTGAAGCATTAGAAACAGTTGGTATTGTTGAGCAAGAAGCTTTTCGTGATTACTATGAGTTAACAGAAAATTTAACTTATGAAGATCCTATCAAAAAAGTAGAAATGCTTGCTGTACCTCAAGATGAATTTAGAGTAACCGTAATGGTAGATTACGGTAGCGAAGTATTGGGTACACAACATGCGGGAATGTACAATATTGGTGAGTTCAAAAAAGAAATTGCGCCTTGTCGTACTTTTGTGTTTTTAAGAGAACTAGAAGCTTTATTAGCTCACAATTTAATTAAAGGTGGCGACATGGATAACGCCATTGTTTTAGTAGATAGTGATTTACCTGAAGAAAAATTAAATCATTTACGCACAGTATTTAATAAACCAGATGTTGAAGTAAAAGGAAGAGGCGTATTAAATAATACAAAACTTCGTTTTTTCAATGAACCTGCTCGTCACAAATTATTAGATATTGTTGGTGATTTAGCTTTAGTTGGCAAACCAATGAAAATACATGTGTTGGCAGCTCGTCCTGGCCACGCAGGTAATGTTGACTTTGCTAAAAAATTAAAAGCCTTAGCTAATATTCAAAAAGCAGATAGAGATTATCCGAAAATTGACATGAACAAGCCACCGTTGATGAATACGATGGATATCATGAAACTATTACCGCACCGTCAACCGATGATGTTAGTAGATAAAATCATGGAGCTTTCAGAACAACATGTTATCGGTATAAAAAATGTAACCTTAAATGAAGAATTTTTCAAAGGTCATTTCCCTGATAATCCAGTAATGCCAGGTGTTTTAATAATAGAAGCAATGGCTCAATGTGGTGGTGTATTAGTTCTAAAAACCGTACCAGATCCAGAAAACTATTTAACCTATTTCATTAAAATTGATAATGTAAAGTTTAAACAAAAAGTAATTCCTGGAGACACGTTAGTATTTAGTTTACACTTGGTAACTCCTATTCGTCGTGGTATTTGCCACATGCGTGGAACTGCATATGTAAACAACAAGCCAGTTATGGAAGGCGAAATGATGGCACAGATTGTTAAAGTAAAAGGCCATGAAGTAAAAACACCTGAAACACAATTAGCATAATAATAAAAATTTCTAATAAAGAAATAAACTTATGATTTCACCACTTGCAAACGTTAGTCCCAAAGCTAAAATAGGTAACAATGTAACCATTGAGGCATTTGCAACCATTTATGAAGATGTGGTAATTGGCGACAACACACATATTCATCCTAATGCAATTATTTATCCAGATACCATCATTGGAAGTGGCTGTCAAATTTTTCCTGGAGCATTAATTGGAATTGTATCTCAAGATTTAAAATACAAAGGAGAAAAAGCTATCACTACTATTGGTAATAATACAATAATTAGAGAATACGCTACAGTTCACAAAGGCACTGCCGACAGAATGAAAACCTCCATCGGAAGCAATTGTATGATTATGGCTTATGCACATGTGGCACATGATTGTATTATTGGCAACAATGTTATTTTAGCAAACTATGTAGGTTTAGCTGGGCATGTAACAATTGAAGATTTTGTGATTGTTGAAGGTTATTGTGCTATCCAACAATTCATCGTTATTGGTGCACACAGTTTTTTAGCAGGTGCATCTAAAGTTCGTAAAAACGTTCCACCATTTATTCGTGTGGCACGCGAGCCATTACAATACATTGGGGTAAATACCGTTGGATTATCTCGCAGAGGATTTGAAAAAGAAACCATCAATCAAATAGAAGATATTTACCGTTTAATTTTTGTAAGAGGACATAATATTACAAATGCATTAGAATTAGTAGAACAAGAAATAGCTGATTCTGAAACAAAAAAACAAATCGTGAGTTTTATAAAAAACTCTCCAGAAGGTATTATTAAAGGAATTTAATTTAAAAAAATGTCGCGCATACTTACCGGAATACAAAGTACAAATATCCCTCACTTAGGAAATATTTTAGGTGCTATTTTACCAGCTATCGAATTAAGTAAACAACCAGGAAATAATTCCTTGTTATTCATTGCCGACTTACATTCGTTAACAACCCAAAAAGATGCGGCTCAAAGAATTAATAGTGTAAATTCTGTTGCAGCAACTTGGTTAGCATTTGATTTTGATACAGAAAAAAACATGCTGTACCGTCAAAGTCGTATACCTGAAGTGTGTGAATTGACTTGGTACTTAAGTTGTTTTACGCCTTTTCCTATGCTAGCGAATGCACATTCGTTTAAAGATAAATCAGAGCGATTGAGCGATGTTTATACAGGTTTATTTACATATCCTGTTTTAATGGCAGCTGATATTATTTTGTATGATGCAGAATTTGTTCCTGTAGGAAAAGATCAAGTACAGCATATTGAAATTACTAGAGATATTGCTCAAAAATTTAATCATCAATACAATCAAGAAATTTTTGTTTTACCACAAGCCAAAGTAGATGAAAGTGTGATGATTGTTCCAGGAACAGATGGGCAAAAAATGAGTAAGTCTTATAATAATTACATCAACATTTTTTTACCAGAAAAAGAATTACTGAAAGTTGTAAAAACAATAGTAACCGATGCCACTCCTTTAGAAGAACCAAAAAATCCAGATTCCTGTAACGTCTTTAAATTATATAGCTTATTAGCTGACGCCAATCAAATTACTGAGATGCGCACAAACTATGTAAAAGGTGGTTATGGTTACGGCCATGCCAAAACAGCTTTATACGAATTGATTTTAGCTAAATTTGAAAAACCAAGAAATCGTTACAATGAATTAATGAGTAATACGGATTTATTGGAAAAGGAATTACAAATTGGTGAAGCAAAAGCAAGAAAATTAGCTCAAGAAAAATTAAAGCTAGTAAGAAGCGTTTTAGGATTTTAAGTTTTGTAATAATTAATTAAGTCCCTAATTTTTTTCTCAGCTTCCAAATCATTACGATATCTTTCTCGATACGGTAATCTTTAGCGTAACGTAAATTAGCTAATTTCATTTTATTATTATCCACTTCTCCTTCTAGCAACATACCTGGAGATAAAACCGAACGTTTAATTTCAGGTAAAGATTTATCCGTGATTTTGCCGTAACCAACCCACGAATAAAAACCA
>SYEI01000125.1 GCA_005800865.1 Bacteroidota bacterium
ATCAGATAAACTTGGTATATTTGTACCTGCAGGATGTACATGATTAATTAGATAAGGTGTTTCAGTTGCCCCATATGCAGGAATAGAGATCTTTGATTTTGTGCCATAAAAAACGTTATAATACCCACCTTTTTCTGTTTTAATAAAAACTTGAGCGACTTCTACACCACCAAGATCTGAAGATAGTTTCCTTAAAGCAGAAGAGCTTAAAGCTTTCTCAGAAAAAACACCATTTAGTTTCGTTTTCACCATGGTTTCGATGAATGCATATTCGTTAGGGCTAATCATTTTACTCACATAAGTAGTCGTAGGATTATTACCCATTTTCGTATAAGGCAATTCCGCGGACGACCCAACTCCAATGGGTTTAAAGACATAATGTGATACTAAAAGTTGTGCAGGCAAATCATAATTTTCAAGTGTTGTGATTGCATCCCAAGAATCATTAAAAAACTTTGTAGCATTTGTATGTTGTATATAATTTGATAATCTTAAGTCTTGCCTATGAATTTTATCGTTAAGAGCAACTACAGCAGTAGACGCATCATTACCGGGCGTCCCAAGATATGTAATAGCAGCTGGGATTGCATTTATCGTTGCGGATGCTCCATTATATAAAGCGATTATGGTATTATTTGTTATAAAGTTCATTATCCTAGCAGCTCCAGAAACATTTGGAAGTGGTTTAATATAAGGGGTTACGGTACCACTATTATCCCATTCTTCAGCACCATCTCTATCGATAAATCTGATAGGTTTATTTCCAGCAAATTGATATGGTGTGTACCATGGGTATTCTTTAGTCAAAGGATCAACACTCAAAAACTTACCTAAACTAGGATTATATATTCGTAAACCATAGTCTTGAGTCCCTTCACCTGTGCTAACAGTCTCGTTATCATTCTCTTTCCCATTAAAGCCGTAACGATATTTGTCAACAGAAGGTTGATAGTTTCTGTTAGGCATTGTGCTACCAAATGGATAGTGATGTTTGTTTACAGTCAGCTACTTATAGTATTTTAAAGAACGATTTTATGTAAAAATAGCGTTTTTTTGGCTAAGAAAAAACATTTTTTTGAGTTTCCATATTACTTATTTTTTCAAACACCATATCGGTATGTTCGTCTACATAACTTTGGGCAAATTCCACATACCTGAAAAATTCCTTACTGTTAGCCGAGTGCCCTGATATTTTGCGCACCACTTGGTCTGGCATGCCCAAACGCAACATGGTAGTAATGGCAGTGCGGCGCATGGTGTGTGTGGTTATATGGTCGGCTAATGTGTAATGTTGCCTTTTGGCTTTGTTTTTATACACCATACATTTTACGCCACGTTTGGTTCGGTATTTAATTAAGGGTTCTGTAAAATCAAGATGTTTTGCTAACTCCTTTAAACATTTATTAAGCCAAGCATTGCTATGTTGAGGCAATAAAGTTTTTTGTTTTTTGTGATGCTTCATTAAAACATCAACAGCATAGCTTGGCAATTTAATTGTAGTGTTGGTATTGGTTTTTACAGAGGTTACTTTTAAATAATGGGTATTATTATAAAACTGCAAATTTTCCGCTTTTAATTTCATGAGATCCGAAAAACGTAAGGCCACCGTGCAACCAAAAATAAAAATATCTTTTACTTTTAATAAGTGCTCCGGTAGTTTTGCATTTAAGTTGCTGTCGTAAATTAAATAGTTTAATTGTTCGGGTGTCAATACCACAATATCCACTTCCTCGGTAGGGATATAAAATTTTTTGTGGTAGTCTCCTACTTGTATGTTTAGCTCCGTATTTATATAATTAAAAAAGGTGCGTAAGCCTTTTACAATTAGGCCCACGTAATTGTCGTAAAAGTCTTTTTTAGTATACAGGTAATCGGTAAAGTCGGCAAAAAACTTTTTATAGTATTTAGTAGCTTGTTCTTTTTCTTTAGGAGTTAAGTTATTGATGAGAAACAATTTTAACTCATAACTAGTATCGGTAACAAACTCCTGCAATTGCTTTTGTATGTATATATAATTATCAATGGTTGAAGAGCGAATCCGCTTCCCATCTTTTTTAATACGAGTACCTTTGCTGGTATCTTTAATGAGCTTGGCGTACAGTTCAAAAAACTGAGCGGTTATTAAATATTTGGTTTGTTTGGTAATTCGTATCTTACATTCCTTCAAGACCCGAACTCATTTTAAATAATGGCGTGTACATAGCCACTAAAATAAAGCCAACCAAACCTCCCAGTATTACTAAAAATAAAGGCTCTATAATTTTACTGATGACTAATTGTTGATGTTCAATTTCTTCGGAGTATTGTTGGTTAAGTTTATCAAAAATTAACTCTGGGGCGTTGACTTCTTCTGATACTTTAATAAGAGACACTAGTTTTTTAGGGAAGATGCCATGTTCAGCTAAACTTTCGTGCAATTGTTTTCCCGCATAAACATCTTTTATGACGGTATCTAATGCAAACTCAATAGGGTAGTAGCCAATCATGTTTTTCACTAAATCTAAAGCATCAATTAATAATACTTTGGAGCCTAATAGTAATTTCATAGATTGGCAAAATCGAGCGAGGTATATTTTTTTAATCAATTCGTTAATTACTGGTACTCTCAAGAAAAACCAAGAAGTGTATTTACGGAACCATAATTTATGTTGCTGTGTTTTATGAAAGATGAATCCTGCTAATACTAAGCTTAATAAGGTATAAAAGATGAGTCCCGATTTAGCACTCACTTTAATCAGCAATTGAGTCGTCATTGGTAACTCCGCTCCTGTATGTTTAAAAATATCACTAAACATTGGCACCACAAAAGAGAGCATAAATTGTACAATCAATACACTCATGGTTAAAACCACCACAGGGTAGGTAAGGGTGCTTATCACTTGTCGGCGTAATTTAATAGTGCTGGTATAAAATTTACCAAGCTCAATTAATACTTCTGGCAGTTTGCCAGACTCTTCGCCAATTTTTATACTTTGGTATTCGTATACCGAAAATGTTTTTTGGTGTTTATGGATGGCTTCCCAAACGGATTGCCCTGAAATAATGTCTTCTTTAATTTGCGATAAAATTTCCTTATGTTTTTTTACTTTTAATTGGTCTTCAATAATTTCGAGAGAGGTTTTTATATCAATACCAGAAGACAATAATAAACCAAGTTCAGAGTAAAAAGCTTCCTTTTGTGTTTGTCCGAATTTTTTTTCAAACAGGGTAATATCTTTACTCAAGGCATCCGACAATTTTTCTAAGCCAGATACTGTTGGCTCAGTACTGATTGAGTTCTTCGGCGCTTCTGGCTTTTGTTGATATTTGGATAAATCAATACTACTCATGTAGTGTAAATATACAATTTTACTAACTTAAATTGATTGCAAATTAGTGAGATTAGGATATTTTTTTAGCCGCATAGAAATATAGGGATTGCATATTTAGAAGGCTGTTATAGGAAGCGTTGCTTCTTTCACATAGTGGTAAGCGTAAATAATGGAACGCAGATGCCACTGATTATTATGATTTTGTGAGATTTTTTAACGACAGGAATGTGGGATTAAGAAGCTTCGCTTCTTGCACATAAGGCTATGTGTTAGGAAAGACGTTTTCAATCTCTTCTTTTTTCTATG
>SYEI01000126.1 GCA_005800865.1 Bacteroidota bacterium
CGCCATAATAAGAAAAATTAGGAGTAAGGTCGGGGCAAGTAGATTGAGTTAAGTTGCCATCACCATGTCCATCATTTATACCGCCATAATAAGAAAAATTAGGAGTAAGGTCGGGGCAAGTAGATTGAGTTAAAGTTCCATCACTATACCCATCGTTGTTACCACCGTAATACACAAAATTAGGGGTCAAGTCAGGGCACGTAGATTGTGTTAAAGTTTGGTCACTATACCCATCGTTATCACCGCCCGTATATTGTGCTTTAACGGAGTTAACTGTTAATATAAAGAGGAATATAGTTACTAACTTGTTCAAGTCTTTCTGATAATTATGGAATTCTTACTCCTCTACCTCCAACAACAGATTGTTTTGATTGATTAAAATTATTAGTCATTTGATTGCGATCACTAATTCTTAAATCACCTGGCGCTCCTGAATTAAATGAACCACCTTTTACAGTACCACCACCTTGACCACCACCAGCTGTTGGCCAGTTAGCCGTATCAAATAAACCGGCCGCAGTTATAGTACCATCACCGTTTAAACCATTAAAACTGCTATAATTGAAGTTATAACCTCCTACACATTGTTCAAAAACATTACCGCACATATCCATTACTCCATAATAAGCTGAGCTAGCTTGGCTACGTGTTGTAGCAGCGCCAGCAGCAAAACCACAACGAAGTGGCCCAAAAGTGGTAGCATTTGCTGAGCCATATGCACACAATCCATTGCCAGAAGCAGTTGAAACTTCCGTACTTTGTCCTCCGTTGGTTAATGAACCCGAAGTAGCCTGTAGAATAGTTGTACTTCCCCAGGCATATTCATTTGCGACAATAGGTACTCCAGAACCTCTGGCAACTTTTTCATACTCCATTTCTGTCATTGGGCGCAAACCCGACCAATCTAAGTAAGTCATCAAGTCGCGCCATGATAGCCAGTTGCAAGCAACATTTTGGCCGTCAGCTGCTTCATTAAAGGTACCATTCACATTTAAGTCGCACCCGTAAATAGCCGGTATTGTAACAGCAGTTCCAGGTGTCATAATACGTATTCCATTTCGTGCATTGTTTGGACTAGCTGTTTGTATAGGCCAAGAACCCGTTGCAGAGGCTGGAGAAATATTGGTGCGTGCATTTTGCTGTGTAAACGTAAGTGAGTTTAAATATTTAACGTATTGTTCTTGACTAACTTCATATTTCATACAATAAAAAGCATTATAACCTTGAGGGTATGCTGGAGGGAGGCTTGGGCTGCCCGTTGAACCATAACTATTAACTTGATATGCTCCTGCAGTTGCAAAACCGACAGCCTGTGTTGCTGCAGTAATAGTAGTTCCGTTAAAAGCGTATGTAGAACTACCATCGCCAATAATAAAATTACCGGCCGGTATATACACCATTTCAACTCCAAACACTTGAAAATTATCAACCAAATTTGCTGCTGTTTGTAAATTTAAAGTAACGATCGACGAAGCAATGTTTCCATTACCCGTTGCAGATCTTCGAATAAAAACACCAACTCCATCACTTACTGCATCAACTTGCAAAATACCACCTGTAACCGAGTGGTTACCTGAAACGGTGCTTAAAGGAGAGTGGTCCCAAGTTTGAGTACCACCACAAACTTGTCTTTTTACAAAAACCCATACCGCATCGTAGTTACCTGGTCCCAAAGCGGTGTTCCAGCTATTGTCCCATTGGATAGTAAACTGGAGGTTGCCACCAACAACTGTTGGGGCTCCAATAGTAAGATTGTTGGCTAATAGTGAGCTACTGCTTAAACACAGAAAACTGCATAAGACAATAAGGCTTCTAATATATTTTTCACGTAGTTTGTTTTTTAAAACGTTTTGAATGCTAAAGAGATATGAATTCTCAATGCGGATGAAGGAATTTGTAGAGTTTTGATTTTTCATTGTACTTCAAATTTATTTAGCTAATATACAAATTTTCTTACATGCGTAATTTTTTAACCGTTTTTTATTTCTTTTCTGCGAATTGTATGTAAATATTTTGCTGGATGCTTTTCTGCTGAAGGCTCGGCGATTAACCGAAAGGAGTGAGCCACGCAAAATAGTGCTGAAAGCACACCAATTTGTGGGTTGCACTTTAGCTCTTTTGATTTTTGCCTGTTCTTTGCAAAGAACAAATGTGCTAAATTATGGGATAGCAAAACGGCTTTTTCAAGCCGATAAACTATTCGGTTTCTGCACACAGGTCAACCGAGTTTAGTGAGGTCTAAATGAAGTTTTGTGTCTAAAGTTAATTTTGATTTTTCAGTCGGCTGGTTGCAGGTGACTTGCTTATACCCGCCATAAAATGGCAAGATTGCTATTATAAATTTAGTCAAAAATTTCACATTTCTCCAAAAAAATAGCCGCTCATTGAGCGGCTATTTATCTATTTTTTTATCCCTTGCGGTTGAGGTGGCGTTGGCACCGTTACCGTTACAATGGTTGCTAAACCAGATTTTGCTTGCACATGGTCAGGTTTTAATTTTAAACATTGCTCCCAATACATTTTTGCTTTGTCGTATTGTTTGTTTTGGTAATAAGCTCCACCTAAATTATAAAAACCTTCTGGGTTTAATTTATCTAAGATGATGGTTTTTCTTAATTCATAAATAGCGCTATCCAATTGGCCACGTTGTGCTTTTTGGTAACCTCTGTTTAATAAATCGTTATAAAATACAATGTAGTAATTTTTTAAATATGGATTATTTGGATATAAAGCCTCTGCTTGTTTCCAATAAAATAAAGCATCTCTATCACGTTTTAATTTGTAGCTACCTAAACCTAAATTCAAATAACCATTTACGTAACGTGGGTGCAACTCAATAGCATGTTTTAAATACTTAATCCCTTTTTCTAAAGATTCGGTACGCTTAGCTACAAAGTTTTTAGTATCCGATAAGTCAATATAACGCGCTCCAGCATTACCTAATACTAATACAGAGTTTGGAACCGTTTCAACATCTTTCAAGAATAAAGTAATATCGTTTTTCCAATCCCAGTTACGCTCCCAAGTTTTGCAACCGTAAAGGAAAGTCATGGTTCCTAATAATAAAAAGAAAACGCTACGCTTCACCGTTAAGGTGCCCGGTATTTTGTCAACTCCTTTTAATATTAACCATGCAAAGGCAATCACAAATCCAATAGTTGAGTGAAATAATAAACGCTCACCCATCGTTGCTCCAATATCCATTAAGATGTTACCAATCATTAATAAAAAGGCAAAGTACACCGCAATAGCAAAACCTAATGTATGTTTCTTTAAAATTAATTTTACACCTGCTATTAATAAACCAATGTGTAATACTAATGATACTAAAGTATCCCAACTTGCAAAGGTGCGGAATTGAATCGTATTGAATGAATAATCAGAAGATAATGGATGTGGGAACCAACATAGGTTAAAGTATTTTAATAATACATATACTTTTGTGGCCCATTGCTCGTGTTGAGAAGCTAATAAGTATGGGTTATTTAAAATCTCTGTATCTGGCACACCTGGTTTTAATTTAACGGCTACCAAACGCATTCCTAAATAAAACAACATGATAAAGAAATGCCAACTCATTAAGGTTGCAAACTTAGTTTTGATTTTAGAACCAATCACAAATACACCAATAGCTAAATACACAAATGGGAAAATCCAATATGAGGTTGTTGCTTTTTGTCCTGGTTGAATGTGCATGTCGGAGTTTCGTTTCACCAACAACATCAACAAGGCACTCACAAAGAAAATTCCAAATAAGGATAAAGCTTGTTTAAACTCTTTTGATTGGAAGAACGTTTTTGGATCGAAATCAATTTCTCCGTAAACAAAAAATGCAATAGGAATTAGCATCACCAATACAACGGCGTATTCTTTTGATAACAAGGCTAATAAAAAGTTAAAGGCTGCCCAAAATAAGGTTTTAGTGCTTTTATCCTTCATGTATTTAAAGGAGAAGAAGAAGGTGAGGGATATAAATATGAGTGAGAAAATCTCATCCCTACTTTTCACATTGGCAATGGCCTCGGAGTGAATGGGATGCATTAAAAATATTAAGGCTGCTAAAAACGCTAAATCGTGATTGTCTTTAAAAATGTAGTTTCTTAAGAATAGAAACAATAACATCACACCAACTATTAAAGAGATGATATTTACAAAGTGGCGGATAGAAGCACCTTTTACTTGGCAATCTACTTCATTAAATACACCATCATCATTAATATCTTCTTCTACATCATCTTTTTTATTATCGTTCGTATCCCAGCAGCGCGCAGGGTATAAACCATTTTTATATGGGCCAATAAACTCTTGCTCAATTGCAAAACTCACAACAGATAATGGACGGTAACGACCACCCGCTAATTGATCAGTCGCATTCATTCTACGGTAAAAACTCTCGTAGGCATCTTTGGTCATAATGTCCTTAATACCTTTTACACCTTTAATAACGTGATCGTTTTGGTGAATAATAATACCATCATCCAAGGCATACTCATTATACAATGAGGTTAAATTGAAAATTAATCCTAAAAGGATAATAACAATGAAAGGAGCAGTTTGATTTTTAAATGGAAAGAAATGAAACGTATTTTTCAGTTCTTGAAAAACCGGTTGTTTTGTACTCGTAGTTTGTTTAGCCATAAAAAATAAGGTGTTATCATACAAATATACTTAAAACTTCAAAAAAATGATTTTTACAGTCAAAAAATTAGTTAAAAAACAGTAAATTGCCCTATAATATAAATGAAAAAGCTCCCTTTTAAATTATATGTTATTTTTTCTTGTGGCCTATTATGCGCCCTTTTTTCCTATTTTTTATCCCAGAGTAATAATTACACCACAAAGGAGCTAGTGGCTGTTGCCGAAAAGCGACTTCATACCAAGGAAGATATCGCCAAATCACATTTAGATCTGCTATCTAATGCTTTAAAAGATACCAAACCAAGTGATTTGTTTGTAAAATACAATGGTATCATTTCAGATTTATATAAAAATGAAGGCATTGCTGTTTATGTATATAGTAATGATAGTTTATGTTATTGGTCGGATAACCAACCTGCCGTAGATTTATTTGCTTATACCAACGAAACAGATGTGCAACTCATAAAAATGCGCAATGGTTGGTACGAATACATTAAACAGAAAACCGACCAGAAATTAAATTACACTTTAGTTGCGCTCATTTCTATTAAACCAGAGTATGATTTTGAAAATAGATACTTGAATAATAATTTCAGTAAATGGCTTCAGTTACCCGAAAACACTAAATTAATTACTCCTATTAATTATTTGGATCATGCTGTTAAGTCAAAGTTTGGCCCACCCTTATTTGAAGTTTATAGAGAAGATGGCTTATTTAAAAGTAAAAGTTCAAATACCTACGCTTGCTTTATTTATATCATTGCCTGCATTTTGTTTTTATGGTCTTTATTTTTGTTTTTGAAAGCTAGAATTCAAAACGAAATTTTATTTGTGATTGCTTTTAGTTCGGCCTGTTTGGCAATTCGCTCCTTGATGATTTATTTTAAAATTCCTGCAGCTTTTTATAACGGAGGCTTGTATGACGCTAAAATCTTTGCCAATGCATCTTCATTTTATTTCTCGTATTTGGGTGATGTATTGATTAATAGCGCCGTCATTTTTTTAATAGCAACCTTAATTTATAAAATACCAAAAGGCATATCCATTAAAAATAGTTTTTTGCAATTATTGGCAGATGTATTATTTGTTTTTGTTATCATTTTGTCTTCGCTGCAAATTCGGTTATTGATTTTTAGTTTGGTAAATAACTCTACCATATCCTATAACATTAATGAGTTATTTAATTTTAGTGCTTATAGTTTAATTGGAATTTTATCCGTTGGCTTTTTAATTTTTGC
>SYEI01000127.1 GCA_005800865.1 Bacteroidota bacterium
CAAAAAACGGTGAAACAAATTTTTGGCGCCATCATTATTTTGTTAGGCGCTAAAATGTTGTTTTGGAAATAGTCTACTTGCCTTTTCTAATCGAAAACAACCTACCCACTGCAGAGGTCTTTCCATCATCCGTAAAGACACCATGCTCAGAGCCTTTTACATCTTCAATCGAATAAAAAGCATTAGGTGTAAGTGTATCTATTAAATTAATAACTTCTGCTTTATCGGTTCGCTTTACAATTGTGAAAATTAGTTTTACTGGCCCCATTGCTCCCTGACCATCTACTATAGTAATGCCTTGATGCCTTACTTTTAAGGCTTCTGTTAAATGAGTAATATCTTCATTACTAATAATGCGAATAATTTGAGCGCCCATTGCTAAACGCTCTTCAATATACATTCCTAAATAAGTACCTGCACTAAATCCAGCTGCCCAAGCTATAAAACAAGCTACATTATCTAAATGACTAAACACTTGCCTCATAGCTACTAACCAAATTAATACTTCAAAAAAACCAAGAATTGGAACTATCTTTTTAAACCCTTTAGAAATGAAAATGTGACGCAGCGTGGCCATGGTCACATCACCTAAACGCGATATGAAAATAAGAATTGGTAGTATAATCCAGCTGAAATAATCGAATTCCACGATGTGCGTTTAATTTCCTATAAAAGTACTTGTACTTTATTGATGTAAAATGCGTTATGCGTTTAATTATTAATAATCTGTTGTTTAAACAATAGCATTATTTGGCTAAAATTAACAAGCAATAAAGCGGAAATTTAGAGTATCGAAAATTTGCAAGAACATATTGTACAAGAAGCTCCCAAAAAGAAGAAAAGTATTTGGAGATTTTTAAAACGTTTGATTTTAACGTTGGTAATTTCCGTTGTTTCAATTGTTGGGATCAGTGTGTCATTAGTATTTATTTATGAGGAGGAAGTGGTTAGCCTAATTATTAAAGAACTTAACAAGCATTTAAAAACAGAAATTCGAATTGATCCTAAAAATATTGATTTAACCATTATTCAATCCTTTCCTAATTGTGCTATTGAGTTTAAAGAGTTGACTGCCATGGATGCCGAAGGCTTTAAAACTAGCGATACCTTATTGCAGGCTAAAAGTTTATCTCTGGCGTTTAACATCAAAGACCTATTTAATAAGAATTATACCATTAAGAAAATCTCATTAAAGGATGCAAATTGTCATTTAAAGGTTGATAAAAAAGGTAATGCCAATTATTTGGTTTGGAAATCAGATACTACAAGTACTGAAAGTACAAGTTTAAAATTTGCTTTAGAAAACATCAGTTTATCAAATGTTGAATTAACTTACAAGAACAATAAACACAAAATTAAATTAAACACTTCCATCAAAGAACTTCATTTTAAAGGAAAATTCAATGATGATCAATATACGCTCATATCTGATGGAAATGCATATGTTGATTTGTTTCAGGTTGAGAATGTGAAGTATTTAAATAATAAAAAGTTAAAATTTGATATTGTGTTTGACGTCAATGGTTCAAATTATGCCATTCAAAAATCGGAAACCTCTATCAATGAAACGCAAATTGTAAGTAATGGCGCCTTTGTTATTAAAGATAGTTTACAATCCTTAGATATTAATTTTAATGGAAAGAACTTAGATATTTCAACCACCTTGTCTTTGCTACCAGAAAAGTTTCAGAATCAAATTCATGATTATGAAAGTGATGGTGAGTTCTACGCGTCGGGCGAATGTCATTACAAAAGCGGAACTCCGATTGTTATTAAATCAGATTTTGGAATTAAAAAAGCAACCATCACTTATAAAGAAAAAAATACCACTTTAAATAATGTAAACTTAATTGGTAACATTATTTTGAATGAAAATAGAAGTACGTTAACTCTTAAAAATATTTCAGCGAATTTAAATAATAACACTTTTACAGGAGATATGGAGTTAACCAACTTTAAAGATCCATATTTGAAATTAAAGTTAGCTGCAAATACCAAACTTGAAGAGTTGATTGCGTTTTATCCGATTGATACTTTGGAAAATTTGAGCGGAGCAATTAATGTAAATGCTGAAATTGAAGGCTTGATTAGTGAAATGAAATCTAATGCCTACAGTCCAAGTATTAAATCTAATGGAAATGCAGTAATTAATGATTTAAAAGCAACGTTTAAACAAACAGATAAAGTCATTAATATTCCCGAAGGTAAATTAGAGTTAAACAACAGGCATTTAAATGTTTACAATTTAAAATTAATTAAAGGTAACTCTGATGTGATGCTAGTGGGAGAATTACCTAATTTTTTAAGTTACTTATTTGACTCTAAAGAACCATTAACAATTGTAGCTCAAGTAACAAGTGATAAAATAGAATTAGAAGATTTTTTATTTGGCGCAGGAAAATCGAGCGAAACATCTTCCATTAATATTCCTGCTAATTTGGATATTAATGTTTCTGTAAATGTTCAACATTTGACTTTTTCAAAATTTGTAGCGGATAACATCAAAGGTATTATGTTATTGAGGAATCAAAAAGTTGCCTTGAAAGATTTGAGTTTAAATGTAACCGATGGAGAAGTAAAACTGAATGCTTTTGCAGATGCTAGTGGAGAAAATATTAAAGTATCTGGAGATTGTGAGTTGAATAAATTGAACGTTCAAAAATTATTTACACAATTAAATAATTTCGGGCAAACCACTATTCAGGATGCAAATTTAAAAGGATTTGTAACCACTAGTATTGATTTTACTGGAGCATGGGATAAGAAGTTGAATGTGGATTTAGGAAGCATTAATGTCACGAGTAGTATCTTAATTGAACGAGGCGAATTAATTGGATTTAAGCCTTTAGAAAGTTTAGCGAAATACATTGATGTGAATGAATTGAAACACATCAAATTTTCTACTTTGCAAAGTGCTGTTGAAATTAAAAATAAAGTCATTACGATTCCTAGAACTTCTATAAAATCTAACGCCATTAATTTAGAGCTATGGGGTAAACATGGTTTTGATAATGTCATTGATTATCATATTCAATTATTATTGAGTGAAATTTTGGCAAAAAAACCAAGAGCTAACAAAGATTTTGATGAAGAATTATCCTTAGTCGAAAACGATCCTGAAAACAGACGATCTGTATTTATTGTTATGACAGGTCCAATTGATAATCCTATCATTAAGTATGATAGAAAGGGCGCTAAAGAAAAAATCAAGCAAGATATTAAACAAGAAAAGCAAAATTTAAAACAATTACTAAAAGAAGAATTTGGATTCTTTAAAAAAGATAGTATCAAAGTAAAGGAAACACAGAAAGCGAATCAGAATTTTCAAATTCAAGTTGGCGAAGAAAAACCAAAAGCTAACAAACCTCTTCAACCTAAAAAGAAAGAGGAAGACGAGGATGATTTTTAGTGATTCGTCATTGCGAGTTTAGCGAAGCAATCTCATATTTAGGGTTGTCTCCATAAATAATTGTCTAATTATTCCATTTTTTCACTACATTTAATTACTAAAACAACAACACATGCACAATTATGCACTAGCAATACATGGCGGAGCAGGTACTATTTTAAAAAGTACCATGACTCCAGAAAAAGAATTAGCTTATAAAACAGGTCTGCAAGATGCCATAGAAGCTGGAGAAAGTATTTTAAAAAGTGGTGGCTCTGCATTTGATGCTGTTGAGACTGCAATTATTAAATTGGAGAACAACCCTCTGTTCAATGCAGGCAAGGGAGCAGTGTTTACTAATAATGGCACACATGAAATGGATGCTTCTATTATGAATGGAAAAGATTTAATGGCAGGAGCTGTTGCAGGAGTGCAAGGAGTTAAAAACCCTATCGCTTTAGCTCGTGCGGTTATGGAGCAATCAGAACATGTCTTGTTAACGGGAAATGGTGCTATGGATTTTGCAAAAAAAGTAAATGCACAATTTGAAAATGAAGATTACTTTTTTGTGCAGTTGCGCTATGATCAATTGCAACAAGCCAAACAATCGAATAGTATGATTTTAGATCACACGGAAGATAAAAAAGAACATGGTGAAAAAAAGTTTGGAACTGTTGGATGTGTGGCATTAGATTTAAATGGTAATCTTGCTGCTGGCACATCAACAGGCGGCATGACCAACAAAAAATTTGGAAGAGTAGGTGATAGCTCCATTATTGGTGCTGGGACTTATGCTAACAATAATACCTGTGCTATTTCTTGTACAGGACATGGTGAATTATTTATTCGTTCAGTGGTGGCTTATGATATTTCTTGTTTGATGGAATATAAAAATTTATCATTGAAAGAAGCCTGTGATATTGTAGTGATGGATAAGTTGGTGAAGATTGGCGGCGAAGGCGGTTTAATTGCTTTAGATGCCAAGGGGAACATTGTGTTGCCTTTTAATTCGGATGGTATGTACCGTGCAAGTAAAAAACAAAACGAAGATATTTTTATTGGGATTTATAAATAGATAGCAGAATACAATAAGTCATTAAAAAAGCGACAATCATTTCTGATGTCGCTTTTTTGTTTTATAATTTTTTGGTTTGTTATTTTCTAAATAGCAAAATCAGTTGGTTTTTGAATCGTTAATTTTTTGTTTTTCAAATCATAATGATCTCCTAATGCCATCACGTGAACTATTAAGTTGTCAATCGATACAGGCGCTCCCATTTCTACATCGCTCATACTTGTGTGACGCATATGTGTAGCGTCTACTAACATAATTAAACCAGAACCAACAGCTTCCATATTGTTGCCGTTAGTGATTAATAAACCTGCGTCTTCACCTAAACCAACTCCTAAATTAATAGGGTTGCTGGCACATGCATATAATAAACGACCAATACGTCCACGTTGTACAAAGTGTGTATCAATAATTACGTTATTAATAAAACCTAAACCGCCCGTAATTTTTACTTCACCTTTATGCAAGGCCTCGCTGCTATTACCTTGGTAAATCATATTGTTTGAACTTGCAGCTGCTCCGGCCGAAGTACCTGAAATTAAAAAATCTTCGTTCTCGTATTTATCAAGTAATAAATGATGAAATGCAGTACCTCCAAAAATAGCGGTTAAACGTAATTGGTCACCACCAGTAAACATAACCACATTGGCGTTTCGCAATCGCTCTATATATTCTTCCGAATTTGCTTCTTCACGAGTTTTAATATTTAAAACACCAACATTTGAAACTTGTAATTGAGCAAATGCTTTGACGTATTCTTCACCAACCTCTTCAGGAATACTTGAAGCTGTAGTGATAATCTCAATACGTGATTCACTATTTTTAACAGATTCAGTAGTGATACGTTTTAAAATCCCTTTTTCAAAAAACTTTAAACTTCTTTTTAAGTCGGTTTCACTTTCCGAAAAACTACCTCTATCTACTGAGCCACCAATGATGACTAATTTCCCTTTTGGATTCATAAACTTATTTTCATGTAAAACTATTGTAAAAAGAGCGATAATTAATTGAATTACAGGATTGTTTATACCATTATTTTGAACAATAAATAGTTTATATAAAAAACTAGGCTTATATTAGTCAAAAGACATACTTATTCACAACTAATTGCACTGTATATGAAGATTATCGAAACTAAAGTCATGCGTGGACCAAACTATTGGTCAATCAAAAGAAAAAAATTAATTGTGATGAAGTTGGATTTGGAAGAATTAGAAGAGCTTCCAACAAATAAAATTGATGGCTTCGGTGCTCGCCTTGAAGCCTTAATGCCAAGTTTAATGCAACACCGTTGTTCGGAAGGAAAAGAAGGTGGCTTATTTTCTCGTATTAAAGAAGGTACTTGGATGGGACACGTGATTGAACATATTGCTTTGGAATTACAAACTTTAGCAGGTATGGAATGCGGTTACGGAAGAACAAGAGGCACAGGCGCTAAAGGAGTTTATAATGTGGTGTTTAATTATATGGAAGAGGCTGTTGGTTTGTACGCTGCAAAAACAGCTGTTAAAATTGCGGAACATTTAATTAAAGGAGAAGCTTATGATATAGATGCAGAAATTCGTCACATGCGTGAATTACGCGAAAGCGTGCGCTTCGGACCAAGTACTGGTTCTATAGTAGATGAAGCCATTGCAAGAGATATTCCTTTTATTCGAATTAATTCTGAATCCTTAGTACAATTAGGATATGGAAAAAATCAAGTGCGCTTTAGAGCAACAATGACAGATAGAACAAGTTCTATTGCGGTTGATTTAGCTAGTAATAAAGATGAAACGAAACGTATGTTAAAAGACGCAGCGATTCCTGTTGCTAAAGGCGTTTGTATTTCAAATCCAGATGATTTAGAAGATGCTGTGAAAAGTGTTGGCTTTCCTTTAGTATTTAAACCTTTAGATGGTAATCATGGCAAAGGCGCTTCTATTAACGTAAAAACGTTAGAGGAAGCTGTAGAAGCTTTTGCACATGCCAAAAAATATTCCCGTAAAATTATCATTGAAAAATTTATTACTGGGTATGACTTTAGAGTATTAGTCATCAACAATCGTTTTATAGCTGCTGCTTTACGTGAGCCAGCTCATGTGATTGGCGATGGAAAATCGACCATACAACAATTAATTGATAAAGAGAATTTAGATCCTCGACGTGGTTACGGACATGAAAATGTATTAACCGAAATTTCTGTTGACAGAGAAACGCTTGAACAGTTAGCGAAAAAAGAGTATAATTTAGAAACGGTTTTAAAGAAAGATGAACATTGTTATTTAAAAGGCACTGCTAATTTAAGTACTGGCGGAACGTCTACAGATATTACAGATATTGTTCATCCTCATAATATTTTTATTTGCGAACGTATTTCCCGTGTCATTGGTTTAGATATTTGCGGTATTGATATCATGGCTTCTAATTTAAGCGAGCCACTTGAAGTAACAGGTGGTGTTGTTTTAGAAGTAAATGCAGCTCCAGGTTTCCGTATGCACTTAGCGCCAGCAAAAGGCTTGCCTCGTAACGTAGCAGCACCAGTAATTGATATGTTATATCCAACTGGAAAATCATGTCGTATTCCTATTATTGCAATTACAGGCACCAATGGAAAAACTACGACTACGCGTTTAATTTCTCATATCGTAAAAAATAACGGATTCAAAGTTGGATTCACCACCAGTGATGGTATTTACGTTGGTAACTCAATGCTTACTAAAGGTGATACAACAGGACCAGTTAGTGCTGAATTTATTCTAAAAGATCCTACCGTAGAATTTGCCGTTTTAGAAACGGCTCGTGGTGGAATTTTACGTTCAGGTTTAGGATTCAGCAGATGCGATGTAGCTGTTGTGACTAACATTCAAGAAGATCACATGGGGCTTTCTGATATTAATACACTAAAAGACATGGCACGTGTAAAAGGTGTTGTGGCTGAGAGTGTAAAACGTGATGGTTATGTGGTTTTAAATGCCGATAACGAATACTGTGCTGGAATTTCAAAAGAAGTGAGTTGCAACGTAGCTTACTTTAGTATGAATGAAAATAATAAAGTAATTATTGAACATTGCAAAAAAGGTGGTATTGCTGCTATTTACGAAAACGGATTTATTACCATTAAAAAAGGTGATTGGAAATTTAGAGTTCAAAAAGTGGTTAATGTGCCTTTAACATTTGGTGGACGTGTTTCTTTCATGATTCAAAATGTATTAGCTGCGACTTTAGCAGCGTATGTATATGGTTTTGCAACGGAAGATATAGCCACAAGTTTAGAGACCTTTATTCCTTCGGCAGCGCAAACGCCAGGTCGTATGAATATTTTTGATTTCAAAGATTATAAAGTGATGATTGACTTTGCGCATAACCCCGACGGCTTTAATGGAATCAAAGAATTTTTAACTACCATTGAATCTACTTCTAAAATTGGGATCATTACAGGTACTGGTGATAGACGAGATGATGATATCAGAGCTATGGGAAGAATTTCAGCAGAAATGTTTGATCATATCATTATTCGTCAGGATAAATTTTTACGTGGCCGACAAGCAGAAGAAATTGTAAAATTATTAGTTGAAGGAATTCAACAAGTTAATCCAATGACGTCTTACGAATATGTACCTAAAGAAATTGAAGCCTTGAATCATGCATTCAGTATTGCAAAACCAGGTTCTTTCATTGTAGCGTTAAGCGACGTGATTGATAATGCGATTGAAGTGGTACATTCGTATTTAGATAAAGAAAGAGAGATGAAATGATTATATTTTAATACCAATAACACATACATCATCCACTTGCTCTAGATCTCCCTTCCAGTTATCAAAAGCCATGTTTAATAGTTCTGATTGTTTTTGAAGTGGAAGTTTATGATTTTGTAGAAGTACTTCTGAAAATTGTTTGTATTTAAACTTTTTACCTTTGTCGCCACCAAATTGATCTGCGTAGCCATCTGTAAATAAATAAAAAATGGAGTCCTCAGTAAAGTTTATATGATGGGTTGTAAAAGGTTTTGGGTAATCTGTTTTACCAATTGGTTGTTTGTCGGCTTTAATGTCTTTCATTTCATCGTTAACTATATACCACAATGGATTATTGGCACCGCTCCAAAATATTTTTTTGTTTTTATAATCAATACATAGTAAAGAAATATCCATGCCGTCTTTTACTTCACTAGTGCTTTTTTCAAATGTTTCCAATACTAATTCTCTGGTTTTATCTAAAATTTCTCCAGTTTCAGTTAAATGAAATTCTTTTACGGTTCTATTTAAAGCATTACTACATACCACTGAAACCATTGCTCCTGGTACTCCATGGCCCGTACTATCCGCAGCTGCAATAAAAAATAAGTCACCTATAGCTTCAGCCCAATAGAAATCGCCAGCTACAATATCTTTAGGTTTATATAAAATAAAATTGTGGAGTAAATGTTTGTTTATAAAGTCGGTAGGTGGCAAAATGGCATCCTGTAATCGTTTTGCATAGGTTATACTTTCAATAATTTCCTTTTGTTTTTCTTCCACTAAATGTTTTTCTTCTTTCAATTCGCATGTTCGTTGTTCTACCGTTTGTTCTAATTGTTTTTGACGAATCTTTAAGGCAGCTGTTCTTTGACGAATTAATAAATAAATACAGGTAAATAAAAAGCATCCATAACATAAATAAGCCCACCACGTTCTATAATAGGGAGGAAGAACTTTAAATGAATAACTTACCTCACTGCTAACACCAGTTGGACTTAAGCATTTTAATTTGAAAGTATAATTTCCTTCATAAATATTTCCAAAATTCGCTGTTGTGTTATTGTTCAATGGTGACCAATGATCATCGTAACCTTCCAAAATATATTGATAAAGAACCTGTTTTGGCATGGCAGGCTCAATGGCGGCAAATTCAAATGTTATACTATTATGTTGGTATGGTAAAATTAAATGTTGAGGGAAAGGATAATACTGAGAAATACTTTCAAATTCTATATCGCCAAATTTTGCTAACATAGTATCTTTCATGTTTTCTGTTAATTTGCTGCCAAATTTCGTTACATCTTCTGTAAAATTTGGCGCGACATAATTACTATCTGCTTTTTGATTTAGCTTATTTTGATATTTTGATAGATTAATATCATGCCAACAAATATTTTCATTATTTATTTTGATATTTTGAATAGCTAATTCTAAAGGTTTCTTATTATAATTGATAGCGTTTAAATCAACTCTTACTAGCTTTTGATCTCCAGTTGATGCCCAAAGAATACCTTTGCTATCAAAAAAAAGAGAGTTCTGACCGCTATTTATATCTTTAATAAAATAGCCTGTTTTATTATTGTAGTTTTTAAAAACGGGAAAGTGATTTTTCTTTAGTTCGGTATTTGATATATTGATACTTGAATTATTTTTGTTTTTACTTGAATTATTTTTTAACGATTCAAAATGTAGGTTACTGATTCCATTATTAGTTCCTATAATAAATTCGTTAGATCCATATAATAAAATTTGAGTAACAGAATTATCCGGCATTCCGTCTTGGGTAGAAAAATTAGTAAATGATTTTCCATCATATCTTGAAAGACCTCCTCCATCCGTTCCAATCCAAATATTCCCAGTTGAATCTTCTTTCATACAATAGATACTATTGCTGGGTAATCCTTGAGTAGTTGTGAAGTTTGAGAATACTTTTCCGTCAAAGCAAGATAATCCATTTTCATAAGTTGCAAACCAAATGTTTCCTTTTCGATCTTCAATAATACTCCTTATATTATTATTCGCTAAGCCTTGCGCAGTTGTATAATTTTTAAATGATATTCCGTCAAAGTAAGAAACGCCTCCGCCGTTGGTTGCAATCCATAAATTTCCTTTTTTGTCTTGTTCTATATAGCGTACATTGTCGTTTGCTAATCCTTGCTTGCTTGTATATTGTGTAAATGATGTTCCATCAAAAGACGTTATGCCTCCTCCGTAAGTTCCAATCCAAATATTCCCTTTTTTGTCTTCTTTAATACACCATACTCCGGTTTTTGCCAAGCCTTGCTTATCGGAGTAATTGGTAAATGTTTTACCATCAAATTTCGATACTCCACTTCCATATGTGCCAAACCAGATATTTCCTTTAGAGTCTTCTAACACACTTCTAACACTATTATTTGCTAATCCGATATCAGTATTGAAATTTGTAAATGATTCGCCGTCATACTTTACTATGCCACTGCCGTAAGTGCTGAACCATAAGTTTCCAGAGTTGTCTTCGGTTGTTCCAAAAACATTATTATTTGAAAGGCCAATGTTTGTATTAATTGTAAAAAAAGATTTTCCATCATATTTTGTTACACCATTGCCATATGTCCCAAACCAAAGATTACCTTTCGAATCTTTAGTTATATTGACTATTCCAAAATTTGCTAAGCTATTTGGAATGGTGTATTTACTAAATGTTTTTCCATTAAAACATGATATGTCTTGACTTGTTGTGCCTATCCAAACATTTTCGTTATCATCTATGGCTATCGAAAATACAGTATTGCTTGCAAGCCCTTGTTCGGTTGTGTAATTTGTAAAATTTTTGCCGTCAAATTTTGAAACACCTCCGCCATTTGTTCCAAACCATAAATTGTCTTGTTTGTCTTTGGTAACACACCAGACATTATTTTTTGCAAGTCCTTGTTCAGTTGTATAATTTTCAAAAGTGCTTCCATTAAAACAGGATACACCGCCTCCATCAGTTGCAAACCAAAGGTTTCCGCTTTTGTCTTCTACAATTCCCCAAACACTATTGTTTGGCAATCCATTTTTTGTGCTATAAGTATAAAATGAAGTTCCATTAAATTTTGAAACACCCCCACCATTTGTGCCAATCCAAATGTTTCTATTTTTGTCTTCATATAAACTGAAGATTGTATTGTTAGCTAAACCATGCGCTGTTGTATAGTTACAAAATGATTTACCATCATAGCGAGACACTCCTCCTCCGCTTGTTCCAAACCATAGATTGCCTTTACTGTCTTTAATAGCACAACCAATCCCACTCAGCGCTAAGCCTTGTTCGGTATTATAGTTTGTAAAATTTGGTTTCCCAATTCCTGTACTAATAGGGTTTTGAATAATTGCAGGAATACCAGCTTTTGTTTTTTTAGTGGCATTTAGTGGAGTGATTTTAGAATATATAGGAGCTGATGAACTATCTTTATTTATTGTTCCCGTGACTTTAATAATTTCATCATTAGCTGTTTTGACTACCTCATTTTTATTACATCCAAAATGCAAGGTAATTACTAGTAATAAAATATATCTGTTTATTTTACTCATCGTATTTATTCAAAATTATAATTTCTCATACTCACTCCTTACAAAATCCGCTAACTCTTTTACATAAGCAGGCGAGAAATCAAATTTAATTCCCGCTGCTTGGTATAATTGAGGAATAGTTTTCATGTAGCCAAGAGATAATGCTTTTTTGTAATTTGCTAAAGCTTGTTTAGGATTTTGCTTGTAGCTGCGCCACATAGCAATAGCACCTAGTTGAGCCATACCATATTCAATATAATAAAATGGCACTTCATATAAATGCAATTGTGCTTGCCATGAGCGTTGTAAATTACTTTCTAATCCAGTATAATCCACCACACCTGTTCCAAAGTCTTTGCTTATTTGCATCCAATACGCATAACGTTCTTCTAAGGTATGTTTTGGATTGGTATAAATCCAATGCTGAAATTTATCAATAGAGGCAATCCAAGGTAAACCTTTTAATACATCATTTAATTGTTCTTTCTTCGCGCGTTTATAATCTTCTGGATTTGGGAAGAAAGGTTCCCAATGTTCCATACTAATTAATTCCATGCTCATACTTGCTAGTTCAGCAACTTCACTTGGCGTACTTTTAAATTCTGTTAATTCTAAGTCAGCTGCTAAAAAAGCGTGAATCGCGTGTCCGCCTTCATGCACCATCGTTACCATATCGCGGTGTAAGCCAACGGCATTCATAAAAATAAATGGCACGTCGGTTTCCATCAAAGGATAATTATAGCCGCCTGGTGCTTTACCAATTCGCGATTCTAAATCTAAACGTTTGATGTTTTGCATAATGGTAATACACTCACCAAAATAAGGATCGATGGTGTTAAAACATTCAATAGTTTTAGTTGCTAAATCTTCTCCCGTTGTAAATGGTTTTAATGGTTCTTTACCTTCCGCATCTACTTCTTTATCCCAAGGTTTGTAAACATCTAATTTCAAAGCATCTTTACGAGCTTGCTCATTTTGTTTTACTAAGGGAACAATATGTTGCTGAATAGCGTCTTGAAAATTATAGCAATCCTGAACGCTATAATCAAAACGACCTAACTCTTCGTGCTTGTAATCTCTGTAGTTTTTAAATCCTGTATTTAAAGCTACTTGGTGGCGCAAAG
>SYEI01000128.1 GCA_005800865.1 Bacteroidota bacterium
CAGTTCCTGCTTGACCAGCTTCTGCAACAATGTCGGCTTCTTTTTGATGTAACTTAGCATTTAAAACGTTATGCTTAATGTTTCTTAGTTTAAGCATACGACTTAATAATTCAGAAATATCAACCGTAGTTGTACCAATTAAAACAGGACGGCCTTCAGCCACTAATTTTGCTGTAGCTTCAATTACGGCATTATATTTTTCGCGTTTTGTTTTGTAAACTAAATCTTGTTCATCTTTTCGGGAAATAGCACGGTTTGTTGGAATAACAACCACGTCTAATTTGTAAATATCACAAAACTCATTTGCTTCCGTTTCAGCAGTACCAGTCATACCAGCTAACTTATTATACATACGGAAATAATTCTGTAATGTAATGGTAGCGTAAGTTTGAGTAGCTGCTTCAATCTTCACATTTTCTTTTGCTTCTAAAGCTTGGTGTAATCCATCGCTATAACGACGGCCTTCCATGATACGACCAGTTTGCTCATCAACAATTTTAATTTGACCTTCTTGTATAACATACTCTTGATCAATTTCAAATAAAGAGTAAGCTTTTAATAATTGATTTACTGTGTGAATACGTTCGCTTTTCACACTAAAATCACGCATTAACGATTCTTTAAGTAATATTTTTTCTTTTGGATCTGTAAATACTCTTTTTTCTAAGTCAGCAATTTCTCCACCAACATTTGGAATCACAAAGAAATGCGGATCATCGGTTGTTCCAGTAATTAAGTCAATTCCCTTTTCAGTCATATCAACTGAATTATGTTTTTCGTCAATTACAAAAAACAAATCCACATCAATTTTATGCATTTCCTTTTGTTGGTCTTGCATGTAATGATTTTCAGTTTTTTGTAATAGAGCTTTAACGCCTGGCTCGCTTAAGAATTTAATTAAAGCACCATTTTTTGGTAAGCCTCTGTATGCACGCAATAAAGGAATTCCAGCTTCTTTTTCGTTCCCTTCTGCAAACAAACGTTTAGCATCTGTTAAGAAAACTTGAACTGCTGCTTTTTGTGCGGCTAATAATTTTTCGACACGAGGTTTAAATTCCATAAACTCATGCTTATCGCCAGTTGGTGTTGGACCAGAAATAATTAATGGTGTACGAGCATCATCAATTAATACTGAATCGACCTCATCCACAATCGCAAAATTATGTTTACGTTGCACTAAGTCAGATACTTCGCGCGCCATATTATCACGTAAATAATCGAAACCAAATTCGTTATTTGTTCCATAAGTAATATCTGCTAAATAAGCCTGACGACGATTTTCTGTATTTGGTTCGTGTTTATCAATACAATCTACTGATAATCCATGAAATTGAAATAAAGGTGCATTCCATTCGCTATCACGTTTTGCTAAGTAATTATTTACTGTTACAACGTGCACACCACGACCCGATAATGCGTTTAAGAAAACGGGTAATGTTGAAACTAAGGTTTTACCTTCACCAGTTGCCATTTCTGAAATTTTACCAGAGTGAAGCACGGCACCACCAATTAATTGAACATCATAGTGCACCATGTTCCATAAAACTTCGGTACCAGCAGCAATCCACTTGTTTTTCCAAGCAGCTTGGTTACCACGAATCTCAATATTTTTTTGAGTTTTTGATAATTTCGTATCAAATTCATTTGCTGTAACTACTAACTCTTCATTTTCAGAAAAACGGCGAGAAGTATCTTTTAATATAGCATATGCTTCAGGTAAAATTTCGTTTAAAACTTCCTCAATTTTTTTAGTGATTTCTTTTTCAAATTCATCAACCTCTTTATACAACTCTTCTTTTGAATCAACATCCATACTGAAATCACTCTCTACTCGAGCTTTAATCTCATTAATTTGAGTTTGTTCAGTTTTTATAGCGTCTTGTATTTTTTGTTTTAAAGCATCAACTTTAGCACGTAATTGGTCGTTTGATAAACTAGCAAGAGTTGGGTAAATCTCTAAAATTTGATCAACCTGAGGTTGAATGGATTTAATATCTTTTTCTGATTTAGTACCAAAAAATTTCTTTAGGAACGTTAACATAATGTGTTTTTAATTTAAGCTAACGAAAGTACAAAAAATACACGTTCGTAAATGATAAATTTTACTAAATAATAGCTTGATTTTCAGTGTGTTTAACTCTTATCATTTCGGTTTTAGTATTTTTAACCATATTAGTCATAAAGAATAATGTTTTAGCCATGACGTCATAGTCTTATGAGGCTCACTATAGTGTAAAGTAATTTTCTCCAGTTATTGCTAAAAAGCCACCACTTACAAAAAGATGATTGTAAACTAATGATTAATCTGTACTTTAGTAATGCCACTTATATGAAAGTTTATTTTAAAATATATTTCAAACAATTTTTCGTTTTAGGACTTTTATTTCTAGTCCCTTTAAAACAGTTTTCTCAGCAATATAATTTTAAAAACTATTCAGTAGAAAGTGGTTTGCCTTATGTGCAAATTTTTGCTATGTGTCAAGATAGTAAAGGTAATTTGTGGAGCGGAGGATATGGTGGCGCTAGCAAATTTAATGGAAAAACATTTAAAAATTATTCTCCAAAAAATGGATTAGCTAATCATTATGTCAATGCAATTATCGAAGATCAATTTCATTTAATTACTGTTGGAACAATTGATGGGTTAAGTGTGATTGATAAAGTAAAAGGAACCATAAGTAATTTTTACATAAAAGATGGTTTACCATCAAATAACGTGACTAGTTTTTGTTTGGAGCCTCAAACTGGACTGTGGACAGGAACAACAAAAGGTTTATGTATTTGGGATGGGAAAAATGTGTTAGCCGTTCCCTATTTTAATGATCAACATATAACCTGTTTATTATATACCGAAAAGTATGGAGTAGTAGTTGGAACAACTAAAGGATTGTTTATACAAAATAAAAGCTCAAAAGACTTTAATACACTTTTAGATTCAGTTAATATCACAAGTGTATCGCAAAGTAATGATAAACTGTTTATTGGTTCAGATAATGGATTGTATTTGCTGGATTTAGCAAAGCATACGCAACACATATTCCATGTGAACAATGGTTTAATTGACGAAAATATTACAAGTGTCTTATGTCAAAAGAATGGAACAGTTTGGATTGGCTCTAAAACTGGTTTAATAAGTTTTAACGGCAAAGAATTTTTTTACTATAATATAGGCTTTGATAATAACTCAAACCATATTCGATCTTTATTAGTTGATTACGAAGATAATTTATGGATTGGAACTCATAGTGGTTTGTATAAATATCGCGGCAAAGGCTTTACGGTTTATGATAGACAGCATGGCTTGGGTAGTGCTTTTATTTATCAAATTGTAAAGGATGTTAATCAAAATTTATGGATAGCTACCGAAAACAATGGTGTTTATAAATACTCGAATGGTTTTTTTAAAAATTATTCATATAAACAAGGTTTGCCAAGTAATTTAATTTATGCGATTCTTCCACAAGATGATGGTTCTGTTTGGTTTGGCGGAGATAAAGGAATTTCTGTTTTTAAAAACGAAGTCATTCAAAATGCACCTTTTGGAAAAGGGTTTAAGCAAGAAGCTCCCATTAATTGCCTTTATAAGGATAGTAAAAATGTTATTTGGGTTGGTGGGGAAAACGGCTTATGTGCCATGAAAAAAAATGGAAGCTCATATACAATTACGTATTATAAACTTCCTGTAAAAAAGAATGAAAATGAAACGTATCAAGTGTGGAGTATTATTGAAGATCATAAAGGAAATATTTGGGCAGGAACGTATTTATTTGGATTATTTAAATTAGAAGGCGATCATTTTAAACAGCAAGCTATTTCTTCTCCAAATGAAGTAACAACTGCCCTTGATTTATGTAAAGATAATTATGGTAATCTATATGCAGCTACCTTAAATGGAGTACTCATGTTTAATCCAGATAGACATAGTTATAAATTTATATCAGAAAAAGATGGATTAAGCTCTGAGTTAGTGTATGCTATTGGAATAACAAAAGATAACCATTATTTATGGGCAGGAACTAACCAAGGTGTCAACAGAATAGACATCAAAAAATTGCAATATGATTTTATTGACATTACAAAATATGGTAGAGCTGATGGATTTTCTGGAGTAGAGTCAAACTCCCACGGTATTTACGAAGATATAGATAGTACAATTTGGTTTGGAACGGTAAATGGTTTAATTAAATATTCTCCTAAAGAGTTTATCGAAAACGATAATTTATCAAAAACTAATATTACAACTATTAAGTTAGGTTATGCAGATACCTTATTAGCAGACGGTTCAATTTTACCTTATTCATTAAACAATATTAGTTTTTATTTTGATGGCATTTGTTTAACCGCGCCCGAAAAAGTATTGTACTCATACAAGCTTGAAGGCTACGATAAAGATTGGAGTCCTTATACTGATGTTAATAATACGAAGTATGATAATTTACCTCCGGGAAAATATACGTTTAAAGTAAAAAGTTGTAATAACGAAGGAATTTGGAATATAGAACCTGTAACGTTTTCGTTTATTATTAAAACACCATTTTATAAAACTTGGTGGTTTATTTTACTTTGTATTATTGGATTATCTGGTATTGTAATTGTGATTTTTAGATTAAGGGTAAGACAAATTAAAAAGAAGCAACAAGCTGAATTCGAACATTTAGTTGAAGTATCAAAAGCAGAGTTAACCGCCTTAAGAGCACAAATGAATCCGCATTTTGTATTTAATGCTTTAAATTCAATACAACATTATATTTTAAATAGTAAAGGAGATGAAGCTGTAAGATACTTAAGTAAGTTTGCTAAATTAATACGATTGATTTTAAGTAATTCCGAAAAACAAATTGTTACCATTAACGAAGATATTGAAGCTTTGAAATTGTATTTAGAATTAGAACGCATGCGTTTTGAAAATAAATTTGATTATGCAATTCATATTGATTCTTCTATTGACGGAGATTACGATGAAATACCTCCTATGTTAATTCAACCTTATTTAGAAAATGCTATTTTACATGGCATTAACCCTAAAGTTGGTAACGGACATATTGATATTAGTATGAAGATCGTCAATCAATTTATTAAGATTTCGATTAAAGATGACGGTATTGGTAGAGAGAAATCCAAGTCAGTACAAAGCCTTCAGCCGGCAGCTCGTCATAAATCATTGGGAATGAAAATTACAAAAGATAGGGTTCGTATTTTAAATACAATTCATCAATCAAATTTAAACGTAAATATTATAGATTTGTATAACGAAAAAAATGAGGCTATTGGAACGCAAGTAGATTTGTTTATTCCGTATGTGAAATAAAGATATAAGAAAAGTAATTATTAACTAATCACATTGCGCCCTCTGCAAAAAAACATAGCGGCCTTTGCGGTTAAAAACTAAATAATATGAAAGCAGTAATTATAGAAGACGAACAAAAGAGCCGTGATATGTTGGCGGATATTTTGAAAAAGAATTTTCCTCAAATTGCAATTTTGGGCTTAGCTAAAAATGTAGCCGAAGGTGTTGAGTTAATTCAGACTTTAAAACCTAATTTATTGTTTTTAGACATTAGTATGCCCGATGGGACAGGCTTTGATGTGCTTGAAAAAGTACAAGGAGCAAAGTTTGATATTATTTTTACAACCGCTACTGATAAACATGCTTTAAAAGCAATTAAATACAGTGCTTGCGATTATTTACTAAAACCAATTGATATTGACGATTTGAAAGTTGCTATCAATCGTTTAATTGAAAAAAGATCGTCTGCAATGCCAAGTATGGATAATTTGCAATTCTTAATTCAAAATTTAAAGCGTGCGGATGATAACTATAATAAAATTACGTTGCCAACTGGTAATGCTTATGAAATTATAAACATCAAAGATATTATCCGTTGTGAAGCTGATGGTAGTTACACAAACTTTTATTTAGTAGGCGGAAAAAAATTAATGGTATCGGCTAGTTTAAAACACTACGAAGATTTACTGCCTGAAAACGATTTCATTCGCATTCATCACCATCATTTAATTAATATGAATCATGTTGTTCGATTCTTAAAAGTAGACGGTGGTTATGCTATCATGAGCGACAATACACAATTGGAAATTAGTCGCCGTAAAAAAGATGCCTTTTTAGAAAGACTAAATGCAGTTTAATTTTATTTGATATATTAATAAAAAAACTCCTACCAATTTAATTAGTAGGAGTTTTTTATTGTTTGTATGAAGGGTTATTCTAAAATCAATTTAAATAACTGAGTCCCTTCATCTGCAGTAACTTTAGCATAGTAAATGCCTTTACTCATTTTACTTAAATCGAATAATAAATGATTGGTGTTTTTTTCAGTTTCAATCATTACAGTTTGTCCTAATGTATTAATAATAGTTACTTCCAATTTATCTGTATTAATGGTATTTGAAATTGTAAATACACCATTACTTGGATTTGGGAAAATAATCAAGTTACTGCTAGTTGAACTTATATTATCAATACCTGTGCAAGTACTAACCGTTAATGTAATTACATTGTTACTAGAGCAACCTGCTGTTGTGCCATTTACTGTATATGTTGTTGTAATGGTTGGAGTAACAGCAATAGCTGTCGTAGTTTGAGCTCCAGGCAACCAAGCATAAGTTGTTGCGCCACTTGCTGTTAAAGTAGCTGTTTGGCCAGTACAAATTATTGTTGGTGATGCTATTACATTAACAGTTGGACTCGGTGTAACATTTACAGTTACTGTTCTTGGAGCGCTGTTGCAAGTTCCGTTACTTCCAGTAATAGTGTAAATAGTTGTAGTAGTTGGAGATAAAACACTTGAACTTCCAGAACCTGATGGCAACCAAGTATAAGTTGTTGCGCCTGTTACTGCAACATTTACGGATGAGCCTCTACAAATAGTGGTGCTAGTAACAGAGGCTGCGACTGTTGGTGTTGAAGAAACATTTACTGTTATCGTTCTGTTTGATGAACAACCTGTAGTGGTGCCAGTAACTGTGTAAGTTGTTGTAATAGTTGGCGTAACAGCAATAACAGTTGTGGTTTGTGCTCCAGGCAACCAAGCATAAGTTGTAGCTCCACTAGCGGTTAAGGTTGTGCTTTGTCCTGTACAAATACTTAAAGATGATGCAGAAATATTTGTGGTTGGAGTAGGTGTAACATTCACCGTAACTGTTCTTGGAGCACTGTTACAACTTCCATTATTTCCAGTGATGGTGTAAATAGTAGTTGTAGTTGGAGATAAAGTACTGGAACTTCCAGAACCTGATGGTAGCCAAGTATAAGTAGTTGCGCCTGTTAATGTTACGTTTACAGATGCTCCTCTACAAATTGTTGTATTAGTAATAGATGCTGCGACTGTTGGTGTTGAAGAAACATTCACCGTAATCGTTCTGTTTGATGAGCAACCTGTCGTAGTACCTGTTACAGTATAAGTTGTTGTAATAGTTGGCGTAACAGCAATAACGGTTGTGGTTTGCGAGCCAGGCAACCAAGAGTATGTTGTAGCTCCACTTGCGGTTAAGGTAGTGCTTTGTCCTGCACAAATACTTAAAGACGATGCAGAAATATTTGTGGTTGGAGTAGGCGTAACATTTATTGTTACTGTTCTTGGAGCACTATTGCAACTTACAGTATTTCCAGTGATGGTATAAATAGTTGTTGCAGTTGGCGACAATACACTTGAACTTCCAGAGCCAGAAGGTAACCAAGTATAACTAGTAGCACCTGTTAAATTTACAGTGACAGATGAACCACTACAAATAGTTGTGTTGGTAATGGAAGCCGCGACGGTTGGTGTTGCAGAAATTGTAATAGATTTAGTAGCAGTAGTAGTTCCAGAACCGTTAGCTACTGTTAACGTAATTGTTTTTACGCCAGCTGTAGTATATGTTACAGAGGTGTTTTGTACAGTTGATGTAGATGGGGCGCCGCCAGTCATTGTCCATAACCATGAACTTGGTCCGCCAGTGCTTGCATCTGTTAAAGTAATAGGAACACCAGTACAACCTGTGCTTGCTGATGTAATAGCAGCTGTTGGTGTAGTTGCTGCAACACCTGTTATATTAATATTGTCCAAATAAATAGCATCTCCATAATGTCCTCTATTGATAAATGCTACCATTACGTTTGTTTGACCTACATAAGGTGTTAAGTCAATAGAATCTTTTACCCATTGTGTGGTTGCTGTTGGTGTAAATGGAGCTGCTGATGAAGATGTAGTAGCCGTTGCTAATTGAGAACCTCCTTTTAAATAAGGATAGACTGTTGAAGTACCACAATTAGTTGAAACTCCAATTTGCAAAGTATCCACATAAGGCGCAGCAAATGTTTGAGAGTATGAACGATAAAACGTCATTTTAGCGGTTGAGAAACCTGCGAGGTTTACGTATGTTTTTAATTCGTCTTTATATGGCGTAATACTATCTGTCCAGTTATCAAAAACAGTACTTTGCGTGCTGCCAAATCCTGTATTTGTTGCTAATTTCCATTTAATATTGTCATTTCCATCATCATTAATATACCAATTAGTTGGAGGAAAAGTTGCCGTTTGAAACGTTTGACTTAAAGGCAAGGTGGCTGCACTAGTTACATTGATATAAGCGGTTATTGAGTAAGTGCTATTTCCAAAAGCATTTGATGCAACTAATTGGACGCTGTATGAACCAGGCGTGTTATATGTAACGGTTGGACTTGATACGGTTGATGTTGAAGGTGTGCCTCCAGCAAAGGTCCATGTATTTAAGGTTGGGGAGCCAGTACTTAAATTTGTAAATACTACTGTTTGTCCGGGACATACTGTAGTTCTATTAGCTGTAAAACTAGCTGTAGGAGCTCCAATAATACAGTTACTTGCAGTTAAAGCAGTCATTGCTGAAATCGCACAAACGCCCCCAGTTAAATTTCTTGTCATTACCGCGTTACCGCCAGCTAAATCATTTACACTTAATACTCTTTTTGATTGACCATTGCCAATAGAAAAGTTCATAATCTCAGCTGAGTTAATTACGTGTCCTAACTGATGGCCGTGACCTAATTCGTGAACAGCAACGGATTCAAAATCATATTGAGAAAAGGTTGGTGCTGCAGGACCATAATTCCAATTTGTTCCATCGTCAAAAACAATATCTAATTCGTTTACAAACCAATTTTGATTTGGTTGAGTTCCACAGCCGCTAAATCTACTTGTACATCTTCCCAAAACGCCTGCAGGTAATTCTGTCCCAACATCAAAACGAATAACGTTAACTCCATCATTTGCAATTGTATTTACTGCAGTTGTTGCGCCATTTGTCCAATTAATGTATGTTCCACATCTCCACGACTGAAATGCTCTTAAGAAGGATGCTTTTGCCGCTGCATTACTATCAAATCCTGTAAACATTTGCCATACATAACCGCCCGATTGTTTATTCACGTGGCGTGTATTGTAAATGGTTGTTGGAGCAGTTCCATTACTATACACATTCATTTGAGCATGAGTAACAGTTAAAGAGGCTGTAGTCGTTGTTTTTATTCCTCCAACATCTACACGAAGAACTCCTGTGCCGGGAGTTGAGTTTACGGTTCCAGCTCCAGTTGTAGTTAATCTTACTTGAATTTGTGTATCACTCCATAATAGATATGACCAAGCATCTGGTCTACAAAAAGTTGCTCCGCCATCGTCGGCCCTTTTAAATTCCACAAAAGAAGTACCTTGAGTTGTTCCAAAGCCAGAGCCATTAATCGTTACCACAGAAAATGTTCCAGCTGTAATAGTTGATGGAGAAAATCCAGTAATGGCCGCAACTGCTTGTGTTGTATTAGCGTTAGAAATTGCAAAGGGATTAATTGGTTTTATAACGCTATAGTTTGTTTGAGTTGATTGTTGAATTTCTGAATACAAACTAGTAGATAAGTTCAAGTATTTTTTAAATGGTTCGTTAGCTTCGTTTTCGGATACATTATATCTAATAAAACCTTGAGAACTAGCATACGCTTCATAAACTGGCTTGCCATATTGACTAGGGAAGTTTTTTGAATTTAAAGTAAATACACCTACATCGCCAATGCTTAGTTCTAATGATGGGTGAACTTCATCTTTATCATTTCCTACGGTTCCGCCCTCTGTAATTACTTCAAGGTAAACTGGAGAGCTGTTTTTGAAAGATTTATACACTTCTATTAAATTAGAGGTATAGATATTGGTATGAGCAGGATTCCAAAAAGAGATTTGATTAATCACCTTTCCTTCAATCACATCTGAAGAGTTTTGAATTCGTTGAGGTAATAAAACAGGAGATAGCATACACTGTGCTGATACCTGAATTAATGAAATTGCAATAATGGCAATGGTTAGTAATATTTTTCTCATAAGCATTGTATTTAGTTATAGTAAATATAATGAACGAAAATATATAAATCAAGTTCTCCAATAAATCTCCCGAAAAATTAACGTTTAGATTGAGTTTAGGTATAAACAATTTAGTGTTTATTTCTATTGATGGTTTTTTTAGCTTTTATATATTAAAACAAATAGATTTATAGTAAATCAAAATCTCAGTTTTATGGCAAAGAAAGCAGTTTCAAAAAGTACCGAAAAAAAGATATTTGTTCTCGATACTTCCGTGATTATTTATGATCATACAGCAATTAAAAATTTTCAAGAACATGATGTTGTTATTCCGATTACCGTTTTAGAAGAATTAGATAATTTTAAAAAGGGAAACGATACTAAAAATTTTGCCGCTAGAGAATTTACACGTTATGTAGATAATATGTCGGGCGACAATTCTTTGCAAGAGTGGACGCCAATAAATGGCAAATCTCACGGTCATTTTAAAATTGAAATGCATAATTCTTCAAAGTTAGATGCCGAGAAAATTTTTCAAGAACGTAAAGGAGATCATCGTATTTTAAATGCGGCTTTATATACAGCAGATACGAATCCTGATAGAAAAGTTATTTTAGTAACTAAGGATATTAATCTTCGTATCAAAGCTAAATCTTTAAACTTACATGCCGAAGATTATACAACTGGTAAAATTTTAACGGTTGATGAATTATATACTGGCAACACGCTTTTAGATAAAGTAAATCCAACCATCATTAATCAGATTTACGAAAAAGGTAGTTGTTTAGCAAAGGATGTTTTGAAAAAAGAAACGCCAGAGTCTAATCATTACTATGTATTGAAAAACGGAAACGCATCTGTGTTGGCTCGTTACGAAGATTCTTCAAAATCGCTAAAGCGTGTTACTAAAACATCGTCTTATGGTATTATTCCAAAAAATGCCGAACAATCTTTTGCTCTAGATGCGATTATGAATCCTGATATTCGTTTAGTGAGTATACAAGGTGTTGCAGGAACAGGTAAAACATTATTATCCTTAGCAGGTGCTTTAGAGCAACGACGCAATTACCACCAAATTTATTTAGCTCGCCCAATTGTACCTTTAAGTAATAAAGATATTGGTTACTTGCCAGGCGATGTGACTTCTAAATTAAATCCCTACATGGAACCATTATGGGATAATTTAAAATACATTAAGAGTCAATTCTCTGAAAAAGACAAAGAGTTTAAGGCTATTAGTGAAATGATTGAGAACGAAAAGATTGTGATTTGTCCTCTAGCATTTATTCGCGGACGTAGTTTAAGTAATATGTTTTTTATTGTGGATGAAGCTCAAAACTTAACACCACACGAAGTAAAAACGATTATTACACGTGCAGGAGAAAATACAAAAATTATTTTCACAGGTGATATTTATCAAATTGATACACCTTACTTAGATGCACAATCTAATGGGTTAAGTTATTTAATTGATAAAGTAAAAGGACAACCATTATACGCCCACATTACTTTGCAAAAAGGTGAACGTAGTGAGTTAGCTAATTTAGCAAATGACTTGTTATAAGTTTTAATTTATTAATTGAAAAGGCTTACCTAGGTAAGCCTTTTTTTGTTTTCTGAAAATGATTTTTACATCCCAGGCAGCATTCCACTGGCTACAGATTTCATTTCATTATCGTTTAACTCGTTAGCCTTTAATAAAGCTTTGTTTAAGGTAACAGTGAGTTGCTCCTCTAACTCTTCGGTATTACCGTGTTGTAATCCTGGCGCTATGGTTAACGACTTTATTTCTCTATTACCTGTAATGGCAATTTTGATATCGCCGCCAGCTCCTTCCACATTAATAATGGTTGAATCTAATTTTAATTTAATTTCATCGGCTTTTTGCTTCATTTCTTGAAGCTTGCCCATCATGTCTCCTAGTTTTCCGAACATTGTTTTTTGTTTTAAATTGTTTTCCCGCAGATCTCGCAGATTTTCGCAGAGATAAAAATATGAAAAATCCGCGTACATCGGCGGGACACATTTTATTTCAGTATCCTAAATTCATTTGGCAAATAATTATTTAATCGATTCCCTAAATGTTTAATCCAGCCAATGCCAAAATTATGAAAGCTCATTAAATTCCAGCCTTTGTTTCCGTCAATGGATTGTAACTCTTTTTTTAGAAATTGGATGGCTTGTTCTTGATTGCATTCTATAGTTTGAATAGTATCTGCACGATGAATACTCCAAGCTAAATCATGATGAGGTATCACTTCGTTTTTAATTAAGCTGCCAATGGTTGTCCCTACCTTTTTGTAATATAAATTAGAAAATTTATTAATGAAATCCAGTGTAATTTGATTCGTTAACAAATAATCATCTTTAAATTTTGTAATTTGATGGGAGTCTAAATTTTTGATCCAATTTGAAAATAACTCTTTTTCTTTAGGTTTAATAATTGAAAATGCCTCGTACTTTGATTTTCGCACTTGATGATGACTATCAATTGCACCTGGTTTTTTAAAGACGGCGCAGAAAAAACCTTCCGATTGTGTTTTGTCGGGATAAAAACGATAGCCAAAAGCTTTTTGTTTTTCACTTGTAGTTTCAACAATTCCCCATTTTTTTTCAGTAGGAATTTGCACACTTATTAATCCAAATTCATTGATTAACCAATCGGCAATTTCTTCATTTTCAGATTTTGAGTAAGAGCAAGTAGAGTAAACTAATGTTCCTCCTTGTTTTAAAGTTCCTATAATATCCGATAAAATTCGTTTTTGACGTTGGTTACATAAGTTCACATTATCTAAACTCCATTCATCAATGGCATCATGTTGTTTTCTAAATAATCCTGAACCGCTACAAGGTGCATCCACCAAAATGATATCAAATACATCGTTGATGTCGGAGTAGGAACTAGGATCATTGTTAGTCACAACCACATTGCAAGTTCCCCATTTGCTGAGGTTTTGAGCTAATACGTCTGAGCGTTGTTTAATAATTTCGTTTGCTACTAATGCACTTTCACTATTTAGTAATGAATTTAATAAAGTGCTTTTTCCGCCTGGCGAAGCACATACGTCAAAGGCCAATAATGTTTGATTAAAATCGACACATGATTTTAATGCATGTTCAATAAACATGGAACCTGCTTCTTGCACATAATAGCAGCCCGCTTGAAATAAGACATCATAGGTGAAATTTGGGCGTTCATTCAAATAGAAACCTTTTTCGTTCCACGGAATTGGATGATCTAATTTAAAATTTAGTTCAGTACGTTTAAAAGGATTGATTCTAATGCTTGTAGGTGATTGATGTTGGTGAGCATCTATAAATGCTTGTTCATCAAAGCCTTCGCAACTTGAAATAGAGTTTATAAATTCGGTAGGTAATTGTAACATAATTGTGAATCAAATATAAAGAAATATTACTTTTGTTTGTGTTTGAAAAGAAAGCTCCTATAAAAATAACAGATCCACATTTAGCGTTGGTTAAAATGCAAAGTTGGTGTGCCTACCAAGAGCGTTCTCAGCAAGATGCGCGAGATAAGTTGTATGAGTTAGGCATGTGGCCAGAAGCCGTTGAAAACATCATCGTTCAATTGATACAAGATAATTTTTTAAATGAAGAGCGTTTTGCGATGTCCTTTGCTCGCGGTAAGTTTAGTATTAAAAAATGGGGACGAATTAAAATTAAACAAGAGTTAAAACAAAAACGGGTGAGCGAGTATTGTCTAAAAAAGGCATTACAGCAAATAGATGAAACGGAATATTTCGAAACTCTAAAAAAAATAATAGAGTCTAAACGTAAACTCATTAAAGAACCCAATAAGATAAAATTGCAATACAAATTAATGAATTACGCTTTATCTAAAGGCTTCGAAAAAGATTTAGTGTTTGATGTGTTGAATAATAAAGGAGAAGATTAGGCAAAGCGGCGAACACTTCGACTTCGCTCAGTGTCCGATTGTTCAAGCGGTGGCTGAGCGTAGTCGAGGTCGCTTAGTACAAATTAATCAATCATTACTTTTTTAAAGAAAACACCAGTTTGGTTTTCAAGTTTTATTATGTATAAACCTTGACTCAAGTTAGAAGTATTAATTTTATTTTCACCTTTGGATATTTTTTGAAAATGAACAACTGAACCTTTTATATCTAAAATTAAAATGCTTGCATTTTCTTCTTCGCTATATTGTAAGTTAAATGTTCCATTATTTGGGTTTGGATATATTGTAAAATCTTCTTCTTTTTCGTTAGAGAATTGATTAACGCCAGTTACTGTTGTATGACAAAAAACATAATTCATGGTATCAATTAATGGTGTGCTTGCCACAACTCCCGATCCAGGAGCAGTTTCCAAATAGTCGCCAGTTATTTCCCAAATAATAGTTCCTCGTGCATTATTATTTACAATGTATTCGGCTTTCATGCCAATAGATTGTTTATTATCGTACGACACAAAAGTGCCAGCTGCTGAACCAGAAGATTTACCTGTTAAATAAGGTACTTTGGCAACGTTATCCCAATGATAATCAAACAAATTCATTTTATCTACCACGTTATAGTATTGTGGAGTTCCAAGATCTAAAGAGAATGTTACCGCATCTTCTCCACAATTAGTGGTTTGATGTAAGGTTGTTGCACCAGTTTGTGAACGCCCATAAAATGCGGTTCCAATATTTATTTTATTAGATGGTACATTATAGGTTGTTGTTAACATGTTAAATGAGCTGTGAATATTAAAGTTTGGATCTCCACTAGTAGGCGCGTATAAGGGCGAATTATGATTTGCTTTACAATCAAAAGCTCCAAAAAAATCGTAAGACATTAAATTAATCATATCTAAAATTGGAACGATATTGTTCCATTCGATGTCATCCGCTTTAGTTGGGTCGGCACTAAAACAAGCTGATAATTTATAGGTTTTGTTATTTTGAATCCCTAAAGTTGTAATAGAATCTTTAATTTGTTGCAACAATAAAGTGAAATTTTGTTTATCGTTTATGGTTCCTGAATGATCAGCAAAACCTGGGTATTCCCAATCAATATCAATCCCATCAAACTTATAGAATTTTAAAAGACGATTACATTCAGAGGCAAACAAAGCTCTTTTACTTGGGCTAGCTGCTATAGTAGGAAAGTTATCTGATAAGGTCCAGCCGCCAATCGATACCATGACCTTTGTTCCAGCATTATGAGCTAAATCAATAATTGAGGTGTTAGGATAGTAACTTGTTGGAGTAGTTGACCAATTTATTTGTCCTTGTAATAAATTTTCATCTGCCCAAGTGTCGGTATTAGAAATTAAACCACTCGCTTCGGGTTTGAAAAAGGAATAGTTGATGATAGAATATTTTGAATACGCAATGGTTGAAGGCTTTACCAATTTTCCTCTATCGTACCATTGCCAGTTAGGATAGTATCCAATAACTTCTTTACAAGTTTGTGATAAAAGTGGTTTTAAAGAAAGTGTAATTAAAAAAAGTAGTACAATTTTTTTCATAAATTTTTAAAAGACGATTATAATTAATTTGGATGCAAACCTACTTACTAAAAAATTAAATTTAGACTGTAATCTTTATGATAATAAGTTTCCTAACTATTAATTTGTATTGTTTAATGTTTTAGAATGCCTGATATTAAAGGGAAAAATGGATGTAAGAGTTTTTAAACTTAACTCATAGCAATACAATTGTTAACAAAAACAATTACATAAATAACTCGCTTGCTATTTTATCAGCTAGTAGTTTTCCTTTTTCGGTTAGGGTGTATGTTGTATCTTTCACCACAACTTGTTCTTGCTTAATATAATTTTCTACTTGATTTAAGAAGGCTTTTACAAAGTCGTTATTGAAATTTGTTTTTAAATAATTTAAGTCAATACCCCAAATGGTGCGTAAAGAAGTTAAAACATATTCGTTAAATCGTTCTTTTTCTGTTAAGATTTCTTTTTCAAAGTAAGCTTCTGTTTTTTCTGAAACTTGTTTGATGTAAAGGTTATTGTTAGCAATGTTCCATTGTCTTGATGTTCCATCAAACGAATGTGCCGAAGGTCCAAGGCCAAGGTAATGTTCGCCTTTCCAATAGTTGGAATTGTGAGTACTGAAAAAACCGTCTTTGCCAAAATTAGAAATTTCGTAGTGAATAAATTTATTTTTCTCCAAACGATCAATCATTTCTAAAAACATCTCCGAACTTTTTTCATCGTCGATGGCAATTTCCTTTTTCACTTTAAAATCGTGTCCTAATTTTGTTTTTTCTTCAATGGTTAAATTGTAACTTGAAATATGTTTAACATCCAATGCTATGGCTTTATCTAATGTTTTTTTCCAATTAGTGATGTTTGAAAATTTGGAACCGTAAATTAAATCAATGGTGATGTTTTCAAAACCTCTGTCTTGTGCTCGTTTCACACTCGCTTCACTTTCTTTAGCCGTGTGTGCACGGTTCATCCAAATCAGTTCTTCTTCATCAAAACTTTGTAAGCCAATACTTAATCGGTTAACTTCTAATCGTTTTAACTCTTTTAGTTTGTCATCCGATAAATCATCTGGATTACATTCAAACGTTATCTCTGCATCTTTTGATACATTATAAAGTTTGTATATTTTCTCAAGAATTAAAAAACTTTCTTTTTCCGATAATAAACTTGGTGTTCCACCTCCAAAATAAATGGTTTTAATGGTTTTATCTTGAAGGTAGTTAATTCGTAAATCAATTTCTGTTAAGATACTTTTAACCAACGCTTCTTTATTTTGCAAAGAGGTTGAGAAATGAAAATCACAGTAATGACAGGCCTTTTTACAAAAAGGAATATGAATGTATATTCCACTCACAATTTAAAGTTTAACTGGAATTTTATAATAACTAATCAATTCAGCGATTAAAAGCCTCACATGTTCAAAGTCATTTGAGTTGTCGAAAGTTACTTTTAACTTTTCGGTGTATTGTTTACGCTGGTTAGTTAAGTATTGAGAAGTAAAATAATAGGCGTCAATGGTTAAATCATTTTCTTTAACAACAATTTGATCGGAAGTGATTTTTTTGTAGCGTTTGTATGTAGAAATTACTTTATCGTATTGACCTAAACTAAAGTAACCCATAATTAATGCGACAAACATTCCATCTAAAAATTTCTGAAAGGGTATTTGTTGGTATGAAACCAAAGTGTCTTCTAAAATTTTTACGGATTTGTTTTTATCTGCAATATCTCCTGTAAGTAAAACAGCTGAATAAAAACATTTTAAGTTGATTAGTTTAATAATATATTCACCATCATCCCAAATATTTTTAGATAATTCAGATTCTAGCTTTTGTTTTAGAAACTGTATATTTTCTTTTATATCTGATGGTAAAGTTTTGTGATAATCATCTCTAAATATAAATGCATACGAACTTAAGTAATGACTAGCTTGTACCGAAAATGAAAATATTTCAGGGATATTAATGTAGCTTTTCCAAAATTTTAAAAAAGAACTAATGCCGTTCATTTTTTTAACTTCTTGTAGCATGGATTCTGTATTGTTATTATTTACGTCTAATTGTAAACGTAATCCCAAAATTTTGAAATACATGTCATCCAAATAATGAAAGCAGACATGAGCACTATTTAAAAAGTCTCGTTCTAAATCATCTAATTCTTTAATCGTTTCTTGTCTGAAAAAATCAGGGTGACTTAAAAAACTTAACTCATAGTATTTTCCAAATCGTGCTAATATATTGATAGAGTTAGAGGGATGTTTAGTATATTGATTAAAGAATGCTAAGTCTTTATTAGCTTGAGCTTTTGATATATTTTCTTTTCCTTTAAAAAATAGATTTTCGCGTAAGTATAAATAGATAGCGTTTTTGATTTGCTCTAATTCAATGTATTCTTTTACTTTTTTATGAAATTTATTAGCATCTTTTGACTCTGTAATAAAACATTGTTGAGCAAAAAACTTAGTAACTTCTATAAGCGTTGTGTAATCTTCAATTTTTTCTGCAACATCGGATAACCATTCGGCAATATCATTTGCTTTTTGTTTTTCTCCTTTACTAAGCAATTCTTCAATGGTTTGAAGATTGTGTTTTAAATAATTGGGATAATTTCTACTTAAAAAACCACTTAATTTAAAAGTATGATGTGTTAACTGTAAAAATTTCTTTTTTGTTTTTTCTTGTGAGTCCCCATA
>SYEI01000129.1 GCA_005800865.1 Bacteroidota bacterium
ATAAGTCTTGCGCTTGAGTTGAAAATACAACGCATACAAAACATACTATATACATGTATTTTATCATTTACAAAAATTTTGAATTAAATCGTTAGCAGCTTCAATTCCTTCTGTTTTAGCGGCATTTAATGTTTCGCAAGCATTTATATTATCTCCGTTTTGAGAATACGCATAGGTTAATGCGATATATGCTTCCGTATAATGTTGATCAATAGCGATTGCTTTTTTATAATCAGAAATAGCGGCTGTGTAGTTTTCGGAAATTTCATGCCAATAACCTCTATTGTAAAAAGCCATTGCATAGTTTGGATTAATCGTAATACATTTATCTAAATCTTTAATTGCATTGGTATAATCTTCTAATAAACCTTTGGCTAAAGCCATGTTATATAAGGTTTTTTCGTGATTAGGATTGAATTCTATCACTTTATTGAAGTAAGAAATAGCATCTGCATATTTTTCTTTTTTTGCTGAAATCAATCCCTTTAAGAAATAAGCTTCGTAATAGTTGGGATTTAATTGCTGTAATTGAGAAATAGAAATGGTTGCCTCTTTTAACTGATTTAATTTTATTTGAGAGTAAGCTTTTAAATATAATATACTATCAAAATGAATTTCTGATGAATTCATCGAATTGATTTCATCAATCGTTAATTGATAGTTTTTTGTGCTGAAAGTTTCTTTTACTTTTTGTGCATTCGTCTGACTAGTGCCATAAACACTAACCAAAATAAATAACGCACATAAATATTTTAAACTTAATTTCAATTATTTTTTTTCTACTTACAACTTTTCAACCCAATCACCATGTTCTTTAATTAAATCAATTAATTCATTCACGGCATTATCACTAGGCACATTTTTTTTCACGACTTCTTTCCCTTTATATAAAGAAATTTTTCCAACACCTACACCTACATATCCATAATCTGCATCAGCCATTTCGCCTGGCCCGTTTACAATACAACCCATAATACCAATCTTTATTCCTTTTAAATGATCGGTGCGTTCGCGTATTTTAGAAGTCGTTTCTTGTAAATCAAATAAGGTTCTTCCGCAACTTGGGCAGCTAATGTATTCTGTTTTACTGATGCGAGTTCTTGTAGCTTGTAAAATTCCAAATGCAGTTGAATTAGCTACTTGTGGCGAAGTGCAATTTTGTTGTTTTAACCATAAACCATCTCCTAAGCCATCTAGCAATAAAGCTCCAACTTCCGCTGACGAACCTAATTGAATATCTTGCTCAGAAATATCTTTATAATTTCGTTTAACGATAATTGGGAGTTGAACTCCTTGCTCAGTTAATGAAATAAACAATCTTCTCAATTCAGGCATTGCATGAGGATTAAAACTATCCGCTATTAAAACAATATTTTTAGTGTTTTTTATTTTTGAAACAAAATCTGGAGTTAGCACTTCTTTTGTAACTGCCACAAAATTTAATTCAGGATGCGTTTTTTCGCTTTTCAAAAATTCTTCTCCGCAAAATAAAGGATATTGTCTTAAAGGATTTTCTAATTCTTTCCATGCTTCCGAATTATAAATAATTCCTAATGTTCCAGGAATATCAAAATCAACATGATTGTTACCTACATATACATAATCGCAAGCTAAATCATTAATATTCCATTTATCTAAAGGAACTGAATAGTTATAACCAACAGGAAAAAATGTAGCAGGACTAATACTTTCTCTTTCGCTAAAATCAGCTATAATACGAGGAACGTTATGTCCACCAATATTATTTACTGAAATAGATTCTCTTCTCTGATAATCATATGGATTGTAAGATAATTTTACTTTACCATTCTCCGAATATAAAGACTCAATTAATTGATGTTGTTTTAATTTTTCTTCACTGTATCTATCTACAAGGGCCTTAGCTACTGGAATTTCAAATTCAGGATCTTCCGTTAACGAAACTCTTACTGTATCACCTAATCCATCTTCTAGTAATGCTCCAATCCCAACAGCCGATTTAATCCTGCCATCTTCCCCATCACCAGCTTCAGTTACACCTAAATGTAAAGGATAATTACGGTTAGTTTCTATCATTTTTTGAACTAACAGTCTGTAAGCTTGCACCATCACTTGCGTGTTACTTGCTTTCATCGAAATCACAATATTATGATAGTTCAAGTCTTCACAAATACGTAAAAATTCAAATGCAGATTCTACCATTCCTAATGGTGTATCTCCGTATCTGCTTAAAATACGATCGCTCAACGAACCATGATTAGTTCCAATTCGCATGGCTGGTCCGTATTCCTTACAAATATTTACTAATGGTGTAAAACGTTGACGTATTCTTTCTAATTCTTGCTCGTAAGCTGAGTCAGTATATTCTATTTCTTCAAACTTTTTCTTATCCGCATAGTTACCTGGATTTACTCTTACTTTTTCAATAATACGAGCTGCAAACTCAGCGGCGTTAGGAGTAAAATGGATATCAGCAACTAATGGTGTATTGTAACCTGCCGCTACTAATTCTTTTTTTATGACTTCTAAATTTTTTGCTTCGTTTATGCTTGGAGCTGTAATTCGTACTAACTCACATCCAGCTTCAATCATTCTAATGCTTTGGGCTACCGTTGCTTTGGTGTCCATAGTATCAGTGGTGGTCATACTCTGCAAACGAATAGGGTTATTGCCACCAATGCCAATATCACCGATTTTTACTTCACGTGTTACAAAGCGTTTATATTCTGTTAACGAGTTG
>SYEI01000130.1 GCA_005800865.1 Bacteroidota bacterium
ATTGATGATGCAATACTAACAACTCGGCTGATGCGAATAAACTTAAAGGCGCATCATTTGTATCAACACCAATAGCATCTGTAATCACTAATGATAAATCAAGAGCGTCGTTAGCAATGGTTTTTGTGGTAGCGCCCTTCAATACATCACATTGTGTTTTAGCCCATTTAAAATCAGACGCATAATAGCTCAATTTTGCATTTCTAAATTTTGCACCTTGTCCAACGACTTCATATTTAAAATCTTTTTCTACTTGTGAATACAATAAAGAAGCATCCCAAATATTACCAACCAATAAATTCATATCGCCTAAATCTAATTTGATTTCGGCAACACTATTTTTGTCAAATGTATATTGTGCAATGAGTTCTTCTAAAGATTGAATCGCATCTTGTGGCTTATCTAAATAATAGGCTTTTAGCAAAGCAGATTTTTTAATGAGAGGCAAGGTTAAATTACTAATCCCGTAGCTTTTTATGGCTGCTTCAATATTTGAATTAAGCAAAATTACATCCGCGTTATTTGGATTTGTTTGATTGGTTAATTGTAAAAAATTAGCATTTAATCTTTCAATATCAGCAATATCGTAATATGGATTATCTTTTCCTTTACTCATCACGTATTGATAACATTTTTCGGCCACCGCATAATTTTCGTTACTGATACATAATTTGGCTAATTCCATTAAACGAGTACCGTCTGTTTTTTGACGTTTGTCTAAAGCCTTATTTTGAACAAAAGATCCTTCAAAATCTTTTTGTTGATTTAATAGAAAAATTAAAAATTCAGAAAAAATAGTTCTATCCGGATTTTGCTGGATACGTCGTTGCAATTCCTGTTTTAATATTGGATTATTCAATCCACCATTTTTTTCATCGTAACCTAAAGACTGTTGTAAATTAGCTTGCGCTGTATATAATTCACTTTCTCTAAACTCAACCGCATCTAAATACTCATTTACCATGGCTTTCAAATCGCCTTTCTTTTTATATACCTCCGCTATCTCATAAAAATAAGGATAACTAGCTGCGGTTTGTTTACGCCCCTTTTTATATACTTCAATAGCGTAATCATACAGCTCTTCATCTTCAAAAGCATGAGCTAATGCAAAAATTAACTTCTGTTCAGGAATGACTTCCTTTACCGCTTTATTATACTGATCTTTTTCTTTATCAGGGTTTCCCATCAACCTATAAACTGTTCCTAACTTTACATATAAGTGAGTGTTGCCATCGCTGTGCTTAATTTGCCGCTTAGTAATTTTTTCTGCTGTTTTATAATCTTTAGTCACTATCAAACATTTAAAGTAATAAGTAAAATAAGCATCTGGCTGCTTATCATATAATTTCTCGAAATATGCGGCGGCCTTATCAAATTGCTTTTGCTCATAATACTGCATCGCTAATTTATCATCCACATTTTTTTGAGCTCTTACTTGAGTAAATGCGATGATTAAAAAAACGAATATGAGAATTAATCGATTCAAATGATGGCTATTGTTTTGTTGGAGGTGATAGTAATTGAGGCAACACTCCTGAATTTAATTCCTTTACTAAATTTTCACAAACAGGTAACGATTGATTATAAACTTCCAAATGTTTTCGGATAGTTTCTGTATTCACTTTTAACTCTTCAATAATTAACTCCGCTTGCTTTTTTTCTTGATTAATAAATTCAATAGCTTCTTCCTCATTCACGCTTCCATTTTTTAAGTCGTGCGATAAAGTTTGTAATTGTTTGATAGAGGTATTAGCTGTAGCTAACCAATTTGATCGCAAAGTCAGATAGTCATTTAAGCCTTGCTTAACCGATTGAAGGTTTTGCAAATTCTCGGCAACTGATTTTGTGACGGTATCTTTTAAATGCGTTTCAATAAATTGCGAATAGGTATACTGTTTTGAATAAGCATTGACGCAGGTAGCGCTATCTACTGTTTTAAAATTATCGACAGATTGTTGTAACACAACTTTTAAACTATCTAATTCCTTTACATATTTATCATAGGTATGCGCGTTTTTACATGAAAAGAAACTCATGCAAGTAATAGCCATTATAATTGAAAGTAAAGATTTCATGATTAACCAAATTTAAGTTTTATTGTCCAAATACAATACTCTTCTTTTATAATAAATCTTAAATTTTAGCGAGAGCCTATGGTTTAATGTCTCAATATTTTTTTGAAACTAAAAGCCGCTATAATTAAGCTAATCGTAACCAAAATAGCACTCATCATAAATGGAGCACCTGGAAAATAAACCGAAGCTGTGCTTTGAGTAAACGTATAAAACAACTCCGTCATTAAAACAGGGCCAATAATGGCCGTCACACTAATTAAACTTGTTATGGCTCCTTGCATTTCGCCTTGCTCGTTATTGGGCACTCTGTTAGAGATAATACCCTGAATTGCAGGCATCGCTATTCCTCCCAATGCAAAAGGAACCATAAAGGCAAACATCATCCATCCTTGATTTGCAAAGGCAAATAAAACATAACCCAATAAAGAAAATGCAAAACCTAAATACACTGATTTTTCTTGTCCTAATTTTGGAATAATCACTCTAATCAAGCCGCCTTGCACAATAGCGATAGATAAGCCAATAAAAGCCAAGGAGGCTCCAACCATTTTGGTTGACCACTCAAACTTTAAAATGGTGTAATACGTCCAAGTTGATTGTGGCGACTGACCAGCAATATTCAATAAAAATATAACCACTATCAACCAAATGATTTCTTTATGTCTTTTTAAATTTAAAAACGTTCCTATAGGATTTGCGCGCTTCCAATCAAAAGGTCTTCTGTTTTCTTGCGATAAAGATTCAGGCAAAACAAAATAGCCATACAATGCATTTAGTAAAGATAAACCAGCGGCAATTAAAAACGGCACTCTCGAACCAAAGTCTGCAAACAAACCACCAATTAAAGGCCCTAAAATAAACCCTAAACCAAAGGCTGCGCCAACCATTCCAAAATTTTGGGCGCGTTTTTCGGGTTCACTAATATCGGCAATATAGGCAGAAGCTGTGGTAAAGCTTGCTCCCGAAATACCTGCAATAATACGACCTACAAACAGCCAAAATAATGTAGGAGCAAAGGCTAAAAATATATAATCAACTCCTAAGCCGAGAAGAGAAATTAATAAAATAGGCCTTCTACCATATCTATCGCTTAAGCCACCTAACACACTCGAAAATAAAAATTGCATAATGCCATAAGCAAAAGCCAGCCAACCACCATATTTAGACGCTTCACTAATATCGCCACCAATTAATTCTTGTATTAATTTTGGGGTAACAGGAATAATTATTCCGATACCAGTGCAATCAATTAAAAGAGTAATGAATATAAATAGTAGAGCGTTTTTTTGATTTTTCATTCGATAAAAATAATATTTTAAATCATACTATTAATACGAGCCTCCTGAACCTGCGCCACCAGATTGACCGCCACCAAACTCAACACCATCTTGCGATAGTGGAGTAGTTTTTTGAGTTAAGCTCTCTACAATGATTAGAGCTTCGGCATTCGTTTTCAAGAAGCTATCTTCATCAACTTGTTCTTCAAAGGTAATACCATATTTAGGTGTTTTAAAATACTTGATAGAAAAATAAGCCACTACAATTAAAACAATACCTGATGCTGTTAAAGCAATTTCTGGATGACCTAGACTAAAATAATATTTAAAGGTAAGCGCGGATGCTGCTAATAAAGCTAATCCCGACCAAAGCAAAGTTTTATCTTTTTGTTTTAATCCAACATATATATACCCTAAAGGCACTAAAGCTGTTAGAATATAAAATATAAATGCTAACGGAATATCCTCTCCTATTTGTAAATCCATACTAAAAAATGCCACACTCGATTCTCTAATTACATAATAATTGCAAGCCAAATAAAATACGATTAACGATAAAAACTCAACAACTTCCATACAAGACATCCAATAAAATAATTCGGCTTTTGACTTGAATTTTTTGATTTGAAAATATAACCCTGCTGAAAATAACATCAAGGCAAATGGCATAATGAGTTTTGCAACATCGCCTAACTTCATTATCACTAAAAACAAAATGGCATACACACAAAAGCTTAACGCTAATGTGGTAATTCTATCAGCATATCTTATTGCAGCAAATGCTATAAAAGGTAAGGCAGTAGAGAAAAACAATAAAGGACTATTAGATGAAATTTCATCTGTTAGTATAAAAATAGCTACCGCTAAAAAAATTAAACCGATGTATAACAAGGCTTCATCGGTGCCCGAATTATAGATGTTTTTGTTTTTTATAAATGTTTCTAAAATTAAAAAACTAGCTACTGCATATAGTAAACAGGTAAATATCCAAAACATAACGGCGCCATCGCTATTATACATGATAGAAGTAAACAGCAAACTATAAATACCTAAAGATGCTAAAGCGATAAAACAAATGAAAATGAATAACCCAATTTTCACAAACACGTTCGAAGATTGAAAACTAGAAGAATACTGTTTTAAAATATCAGCATATTGTTGGTCGGAAATTAATTTATTAGCATGCCAAAAAGCGGCTTTCTTTTTCAGAAAACTATTTTTTATAATATCATCGTTATATGCTTTCATTATTTTGCCTTTACAATTTTTTTAATATTTAAAAACAAAAAGATAACACCCACGGCAGATGCAATCACATACATCATCCCTAACATAAAAATGCCTTCACTCATATTATTTACTTTTGAAAGCAAATAAAATATAATATAAGTCAAGCCAATGTATCCATATAATACAGAGAGCAACAAAAATAAATACGACTGCTGAGTCAGTGCATATTTAATAAAATATACACAAATGCCTGCTAACGCTAATAAAGTTATAAGTTTCAGGTCTTGATCAAACAAAGCCGCCAATGTGGCAATGCATAAAATATTTAAAGCAAAATTATTATACGTAAAACTAAAATGTTGTTTAATGCGCTTTTTATCCGAATACCAAGCCCATGCTGCTAAAATAATTCCTAATAATACCGCCGTAAAAATTACTGATAAATCTGAAAAATCATTGCCCTCAACCAATTGTCTGGGTGTAACGCTTAATCCAAAAGTACTTGCCAAGCCAGTAATAGCAATTGATAACACACCTTTATGGTCGAAACGATAGGCTAAATAAAAAGAAATAATGGTTGGTACAAAAACTAAAATACCATAATGCTCTCCAAACGGATGGTACTGAAATTGAAAGTATCCAATGAATACAGCAAAGAGCAAACATCCCAATAATACCACATAATCAAAAAACGGTGAAGCATATGTTGCCGTTAAATTGGTATATGGCAATTTGTGTTTGTGGATATAATACATACATGCAGCACTTGCTAAACCTACTGCTGCTAAAATAGCTTGATGGCCAATGGTATCAATATTTAAGTAAACTAAAATACCAATTCCCGACGATACTAATAAAATACCTAAATATAAAATGGTTCGAAGTTCCCAATGAATGGAGAACAATCGATTATTCTCAAAGGATTCAATAGTTTTATATTGTTCCTCAGTAATGTGCCCGTCTTTAAGTATTTGATTTAACTCTGCCATTTATAGATGTATAAATATAATTAAAAAGACTTATTAGGCAAATGCCCCCTCCATCCTATCACAAAACCGCTAAAACAAAAAGCGAACTAAGCTTGAGATTATCAATTATATTTACACCATGGTATTAACCCTTTTAAAAGAAAGTATTGTGTTTGCTTGGGGCGCTTTAGTTGCTAATAAACTAAGGACGTTTTTGAGCTTATTGGGTATTACCATTGGTATTTTTGCCATTATTACCGTATTTACTATTGTAGATAGTTTAGAACGTAATATTCGTGGAAGCGTTCAAAGCCTTGGAGATAATGTGGTTTTTGTGATGAAATGGCCTTGGACTTTTGGTCCCGATTACCCTTGGTGGAAATATATGAATCGTCCTGTTCCTGAATATAGCGAATTAGCAGAAGTGCAGCGTAAAGCAAAAAGCATTGATGCTATTGGTTTTAGAATAGGAACTCGTAAAGTTTTAAAACATAATAATAATACCATCGAAAATGCTCTAGTGTCTGGTTGGTCATATGGCTACGGACAAGTAAAATCATTTGAAATTGTGGATGGCCGTTATTTTAGAGAAGATGAAGCCGAAGGTGGATATAATGTAGTCATGCTGGGACATACCTTAGCAGAAGGTTTGTTCCCTAATAACGAATATCCAATTGGTAAAACCATTAAAGTAGCAGGTAGAAACTGTAAAGTCATTGGTTTATTTAAAAAAGAAGGCGAAAGCATGTTAGGTAATAGTATGGATAACCAAGCTGTTGTTCCTTACAATTTTGCGAGGTTATTTATGGATGTGAAATCTGAAAATAGTGATCCTTTTATTGCTGCCAAAGCAAAACCTGGTGTAACTAATGCCCAATTAAAAGATGAACTTACCGGCATTATGCGGAGCATTAGAGGTTTAAAGCCCTTAGCGGATGATGATTTTGCTTTAAATGAAACTAATTTACTAAGTAAAAATTTTGATGGCTTATTTGATATTGTTGGAATTGCAGGCGCTATCATTGGAGGATTCTCTATCCTTGTAGGCGGTTTTGGAATTGCTAACATTATGTTTGTATCGGTGAGGGAAAGAACAAATATCATCGGCATTCAAAAATCATTGGGAGCAAAAAACTATTTTATTTTAGCGCAATTTTTATTTGAAGCGGTGTTTTTATCTTTAATGGGAGGTATCATAGGACTCTTGCTCATTTATGGGCTCACCCTAGCCGCCGACGGAGTGATAGATATGGAAATTACCTTAACACGCTCAAATATTATTTTAGGTTTAACGATTTCGGTTTTAATTGGCATCATTAGCGGCTTTATTCCTGCCTATGGCGCCTCTCAATTAGACCCAGTAGAAGCAATAAGAACAAATTAATGGCACAAGTAACTCGCCCAAAAGACATTCGTATTGTTACCATTATAGCCCTTATATTGGTTCTATTAGCGTTTCCTATGCTTTTTACCCCTTCTATAAAACGCATGGGCGATTTTATTCCTATGGTTTTAGGCATTATTATTACGATGCAGTTTGTGTCGTTAATTGGCATTTGGCATATGAAACAATGGGGCGTTCAACTCTTTATTATTATGTTTTGCATTAGGGTGATTACATTTATGTTTCTAGATTTATATGAATTCCGTTTCTTCTTCAATATCTTTTACTCACTCACGTTTATCGTTTTCTTTTTGATCCATTATCGTAAGATGGATACTAATTTGTAGTTTACAAATTGGGATTTTTTATTTTAATAGCAGCGCGGATATGAGGGATTAGGCGGATTTACGCCGATTAGAAATAAAAAAAATCCATGCCCCTATTTTATAAAACGTGATTTACGTTCCATTTTTATACAAATCTCTAAAAATCAGCGCTTTTCAATTTAAGTGATTCATCGATTCATCGTAGCTAAAAGTTAATTTGTCTGAAAATGCTATTTAACCGTCAAATTGTTTTGCTTTTATCGAAAATTTAATTATATCTTTATAATAGAATTACACGAAACCACTCACTCAATAGAACATACATTTTAATCACTAAAACCATGATTGCAGAAGTTGAAACCCATAATTTAGCCGAACCACTTAAAGCCTTTTTTGGCTTTGGAGGCTTTAAAGGAACCCAGGAAGCCATTATCAATAATATCCTTAATAAACAGGATACTTTTGTGATTATGCCAACTGGTGGCGGTAAATCGCTTTGCTATCAATTACCTGCTATTATGAGCGAAGGAACGGCTATTATTGTTTCTCCTTTAATCGCCTTGATGAAAAATCAGGTAGATGCTATCCGTGGTTTTAGCAACGAAACAGGAATTGCTCACTTTTTAAACTCTTCTTTAAATAAATCGGAAATAGCTACCGTAAAAAAAGACGTTTTATCAGGTAAAACCAAACTATTATATGTAGCGCCTGAAACTTTAAATAAAGAAGACAATATCGAGTTCTTCTCAGAATTCCCTATTTCTTTCTTTGCAATCGACGAAGCTCACTGTATTTCGGAATGGGGTCACGATTTCCGTCCAGAATACCGTCGCTTACGCCCTATTATTGATAAATTGGGTTCTGTGCCCGTAATGGCATTAACTGCCACAGCTACTCCTAAAGTTCAGCACGATATTCAAAAGAACTTAGGCATGCTAGAGGCTAAGTTATTCAAATCATCCTTTAACCGCGAAAACTTATATTATGAAGTGCGCGCTAAAAAAGATGTCATTAAAGAAATTATTAAATACGCAAAGCAAAATGCTGGTAAATCAGGTATCATTTATTGCTTAAGTCGTAAAAAAGTGGAGGAAGTTGCTCAAGCTCTTATTGTAAACGGAGTAAAAGCGGCACCTTACCATGCTGGATTAGACGCTAAAGAGCGCGCTAAAACACAAGATGGCTTTTTGATGGAAGATATTGATGTGATTGTTGCTACAATTGCCTTTGGTATGGGAATCGACAAACCAGATGTTCGTTTTGTAATCCACCATGATATTCCAAAATCATTAGAAGGCTATTACCAAGAAACTGGTCGCGCCGGTCGTGATGGTGGCGAAGGAAATTGTCTAACATTTTATAGTTACGATGATATCATGAAACTGGAAAAGTTCATGAAGGATAAACCAGTAAACGAACAAGAAATTGGTAAACAAATGTTATCCGAAACTGCTTCGTTTGCAGAGACTTCTTCATGTCGTCGTAAATTTATTTTACATTATTTTGGTGAAGAATTTAACGACGCCAAATGTAATGAGATGTGCGATAACTGTCGTCATCCAAAACAAAAATTTGAAGCGCAAGACGATTTAATTTTAGCAATTAAAGCCGTTAAAGAAAGTAAAGAGAAGCATAAGGTTAAAGACATCGTTAATTTATTAATGGGGAACTTAACTGCTACTGGCAAATCATACAAACACAACGAACTAAAAACTTGGGGCGAAGGTGTAGAGCATGATAAAGATGATAAGTACTGGAATGCCGTGATGCGTCAAGCTATCGTCAATGGTTTTTTTGCAAAAGACATTGAAAATTATGGCTTAGTAAAAATTACCGATAAAGGAAAAGCTTATTTAAAAGATCCATTCAGCATTAAATTCACAAGAGATAACGACTTTAGTAATGCCGAAAGCGATAACGATGATGACATTGTTGGAGGAAAAGGTGCTAACAGTACTGACGAAGTATTGTATGCCATGCTAAAAGACTTAACTAAAAAAATTGCGAAACAAAATAATTTACCTCCTTACGTTATCTTCCAAGAAATTTCATTAGAAGAAATGTCTATCAACTATCCTATTACAATGGAAGAGATGACAAAAATTTCGGGAGTTGGTGCAGGTAAAGCTGCTAAATACGGTAAACCATATTTGGAGTTAATTAAAAAACATGTTGAGGAAAACGAGATTGAACGCCCTAGCGATATGGTTATTAAATCTGTGGTTAATAAATCTGGATTAAAAGTATTCATCATTCAAAACATTGACAGAAAAGTTAGCTTAGAAGATATGGCTAAAAACAAAAATCTGAAAATGAATGATTTATTAACCGAAATTGAAACTATTGTTACTTCTGGAACTAAAGTAAATATTAACTACTACATTGATCAAGCAATTGACGAAGATAAAAAAGACGATATCTACGAATGTTTACGAGAGGCTGAAACAGATGACATCAATGCTATTTTAAAAGAATTAGGTGAAGATGAATATAGCGAAGAAGAAGTGAGATTAATGCGTATAAAATTCATTAGTGAATTTGGAAATTAATTGTTTTTAAAGTTGAAAAGAAAAGAGTCGCTCAAATTTGAACGACTCTTTTTTGTTTTTATTATCACTTATCGTCAAAAAACACTCACTTATTTGTTTATACCAACCAGATAACAGACTATTTCTTGATTCTGAATACAATGTCTTATCTTTATAGTATGAAACAACTAACTTATATTTTCCTTCTTATTGTTTGCATTCAAACAACAAAAGCACAATTTGTTACAATACCTGATGCAAACTTACTAACATGGCTGCAAGCCAATGTTCCAAGCGCAATCACTGGAAACCAAATGGATACTACTAGTTTAGCGGTTACAACAAGGACTAGTGTCGTTGTTCAAACCTTAGGAATAAGTGACTTAAACGGTATTCAATATTTTGATTCTCTTAAACAATTAGCATGCCTCTCAAATCAGCTCACATTCCTTCCTAGATTACCTAACAGACTTAAATATTTAAATTGCACAAATAACGGGCTAACGAATTTACCAAATCTACCGAACACTTTAGAGGAAATAGTTTGTAGTTATAACAACATCACTTCTTTACCAAATTTACCAAATTCGCTATATCGACTTTTTTGCGATCACAATCAATTATCAAATCTTCCAAATCTACCAAATAATCTAATAGACCTAGAATGTGAATATAATCAATTAACATCTTTACCTGCTTTACCTATTAATCTAGGTAAGTTTATATGTATGCATAATCAACTAACTTATTTACCTTATTTACCAAATAATATTATGCAACTA
>SYEI01000131.1 GCA_005800865.1 Bacteroidota bacterium
GTAGAAGTTGATAATGAAGACACTTTGTTATTTAATAAAAAAATATTTTCATTAAAAGAGCAGGAATTGATTGATTTAATGAAAGATCATAAATACATTTTAACCGATTCTGAAAAGCAAGAATGGGGCGAAAAGCGTTTAAGCTTCGACGAAGCTGGTCTAGACTGCTACTATGAGAATGGAAGATTAACGTCTATTAACTTTGGAGTCATTGATGAATTGAATAACTTTGAATTCTTGCCTAACTAGCAGCGATTACAAAATTCTAAAAAATAAAAATTAAACTAAAACTTTATAAAAATGCCTGGAACAGAATTATTTGGCGCAGAAGAGCGCAAGGAAATTGAAGATGTGTTATCAACCGGAATTATGTTCCGTTTTAACCATGACGCACAACGCAACAATATTTGGAAAGCAAAAGATTTTGAAGCTGAAGCTAAAAAAATAACTGGAGCAAAATATGCTTTAGCAGTATCTAACGGGTCTGCTGCTATTTTAGCAGCATTAGCAGCAAGTGGTATTGGTACTGGCGACGAAGTAATTTGTCCGCCGTTTACCTACATTGCAACTATTGAAGCAGTTTTAATGTTAGGTGCTTTACCAGTATTTGCTGAGATTGATGAAACATTATGCTTAAGCGCAGAAGGTATTAAAAAAGCAATTACTCCAAAAACAAAAGCGGTATGTTTAGTTCACATGTGTGGTGGAAACGCTAACATGGATGCTATTATGGCTGTTGTGAAAGAACATAATTTAAAATTAGTAGAAGATGCAGGTCAAGCATTTGCTGCGTCATACAAAGGAACGGCTACAGGTTTATTTGGAAGCGCTGGAGCTTATTCTTTCGACTTCTTTAAAATTGCTACGGCAGGCGAAGGTGGTATTTTAGTGACTAACGATGAAGCTATTTATAAATTTGCTGATAGTTACTGTGATCATGGTCACGACCATGTTGGTAATAACCGCGGCATGGAAAATCATCCAATTATTGGTTTCAATTACCGTATCTCGGAATTACACGCAGCAGTTGGTGCAGCGCAAACTCGTAAAGTGCCAGCTATTCGTACAGATAACTTAAAAAACAAAGCCTTCTTACAAAAAGAATTATCTAAAGTAGCAGGTATTAGCTTTTCTAAATTAGGTGATGATAATGGAGATTCAGGAACATTCTTAAATATTTTAATGCCTGATACGGAGACTGCTAAACGCACGGTTGATGAGTTTAATAAAGCAGGTGTTGGTGGATTTAATTATTGGTTCACAAACATGTATCACTTTATTAATCAATGGGAACACATTAAAGGATTGAAAACAGCTTCTAAATTAGCTATTCAAGTATTGGGTGCACCTCAAGATTACAATAATTTAGATATCCCTAAAACACAAGAAGTAGTAGGTCGTTTAATTTCTTTTGGTATTCGTTGTACTTGGACAGAGGAAGAATTAAAAACCTTAGCTGCTAAAATTTCTGAATGTGCTACTAAGGCTTTAAAGCCTGTTAATGCTTAATAAACATGTTACACAAAAATTTTAAAAATATTGATAAAGTAACTTATGGTCGTGGTTCGTTTGCTCAATTAGCAGAAACAGTAGAACCTATCCGTAAAGAAAATAAAAATTACTTTGTTTATGTTGTAGATAATTATTTTAAAGGAAAACCTTTATCAAACAAATTACAAAACAAACCAGAAGATTTAATCTATTACATCGATGTTGATCCTCATGAACCTAAAACTGAGCAAATCGATTCGTTACGTGATGAAATTCTTGCAAAGCAAGGTTTACCAAGTGGCGTTATCGGCATTGGTGGCGGTAGTATCATGGATATCGCAAAAGCCTTATCATTAATGCTTACTAACGAAGGTTCTTCAACATTGTATCAAGGATTAAACTTGGTGAAGAAACCAGGTATTTATCACTTAGGTGTTCCAACGATTTCTGGTACAGGTGCTGAAGTATCAATGACAGCTGTTTTAACTGGACCAGATAAAAAATTAGGTTTAAATTGTGATTGGTCCGTTTTTAATCAAGTGATTTTAGATCCCGAATTAATAGCTTCTGTGCCAACAGACTGGTGGTTTTATACTGGTATGGATACTTACATTCATTGTATTGAATCAGAAACAGGAATTCGTAATAATGCTTTTAGTTTAGCTTATGGCGAGCAATCGTTAAAACTTTGCAGAGAAGTATATTTAGGAGAAAATGCAGGGCGTACTCCTGAAAATGATGATAAGTTAATGGTAGCTTCTTTAATGGGAGGTTTAAGTTTAACGTATAGTGAAGTCGGTGTATGTCATGCCTTGAGCTATGGTTTATCTATGGTTTTAGGAACTCGCCACTGTTACGCAAACTGTTTAATTTTTCAGCACCTAGGAGATATTTACTTAAAAGGTCATAGTGAGTTTATGCAAATGATTGAAAAGCATAAAATTGTATTGCCTCAAAACTTAAGTAAAGATTGGACAGAAGAACAAATCACCGCCATGGCTCAAGTATCTTATAATTTACCATTTATGTGGAATCACGCATTTGGGGATAATTACAAAGAAATTGCAACCATGGATTATATTAAAGATTTATTTAGAAGATTATAAAAACAATAAAACCTCCGTGTACTCTTTGTCTCAGTGGTGAATAAATAAAAACAAAAACAACATGTCAAAAAAAATAGTAAAAGTAGGAGATATTGAGTGCGGAAGTAAAGAGTTATTCTTGATTTCAGGACCTTGTGTAATAGAAGAAGAATCTATTATGATGAAAACAGCTGAGAAGCTGAGAGAAGTTCAGGAACGTTTAAAAATTAAAATTATTTACAAATCATCTTTCACAAAAGATAACCGCAGTAGTTTAAGTTACTACCAAGGTCCTGGTTTAATTAAAGGTTGCGAAATGTTGGGTAAAATCAAAGAGCAATTTGGTTTCCCAGTGTTAACTGATATTCACTCTCACGATCAAGCAGCTGCGGCAGCGGATGTATGTGATGTATTACAAATTCCAGCGTACTTATGTATGCAATCATCATTATTGGTTGCTTCTGCAAAGACAGGACGTGTCATTAATATTAAACACGGTCAGTTTTTAGCACCAGACAATATGAAACACCCAGTACAAAAATGTATTGACAGTGGTAATGACCAAGTAATTTTAACGGAGAGAGGTTACTCTTTTGGATACAATGATTTAATTGTTGACCCTCGTGCATTTTATCACATGAATAACATTGGTTACCCTGTAGTATTTGACGTTACACACTGTGTGCGTAAATACGGTATTCCTAGTTCAGATAAAAAAGGTGGGGCTCGTGAGTTTTTGCCAGTATTAGCAAGAGCAGGAGTAGCATCAGGTATTGATGGTATGTTTATTGAAACACACCCAAATCCTGAAACCGCTTTATGTGATGCTGCTTCTCAATTATGTGTGACAGATTTAGAAGAGTTCTTAAAACCTATTATTGAGCTTCATAACGTTGAAGTGAAATACAGAGATTAATATTTACTAATTTTTTAAAATCATATACCTATGAAAAAACTAATCTTAATTTTAGTAGCAGGATTTTTCTGCACCACTATTTCGGCACAAAGCCTTTATATTAAAGGAAGTAAAAAAGGAGAAATTGAGTCTGATGGTGACGTTTACATTGTTGGTTCTAAAAAAGGAAACATCGAAAGTGATGGA
>SYEI01000132.1 GCA_005800865.1 Bacteroidota bacterium
ATACCATGTTAATGGCGGGATTAATGGTAATACCAAACTTTAAACTATCATGCTTATACAATCTCTGGCATACACCGATATCTGTTTGAAAATTGCCAAACAACATAGCTGTTGTATGAACGGATGCAAATGCTGTAGTTGAATTGGTTATTCCTCTTCCGTACATTAAAGATGTAAAAGGAATTGGAGTGACTGCTTTTCCAAAATGAATAAGTGGTCCTCCTAAATTAGCAGAAATAGCATTTTGGTTTTTAGCTAAAGGTTTCACAAAACGTGTTGGTGCACAATTTTGAAATATGATTCCGATAAAAACTACTATTGCTAATGATCGGAACATTAAATCTGATTCGCTAAGTTCAATAAATTTCCTTCTTCAAAATCACGTCCCATAATTTGCAAGCCAATTGGCAAGCCATTGCTATGAATTCCGTTAGGCACAGAAATAGCAGGGCAACCCACGATGTTTGCTTGTACCGTAAAAATATCTTCTAAATACATTTTAATTGGATCAGCGCTATTTTTACCGAATTCAAAAGCAGTACCAGGCGTAGAGGGAGTTACAATGAAATCATGTTGTGATAAAATTTCACGTGTTTTTTGACGAATTTTATTTCTAACTTTTTGTGCTTTACTATAATACGCGTCATAGTAACCTGCGCTTAATACAAAGGTTCCTAACATAATACGACGTTTTACTTCTTTACCAAATCCTTCGCTACGAGACTTTTTGTAAGTACTTTCTAAATCTGTTGCGTTCGGACTTCTATAACCAAAGTGCACGCCATCAAAACGAGATAAGTTAGATGAAGCTTCGGCTGTAGTTAATACATAATAGGTTGGTACTAAAAAATCTAAATAAGGAAAATCAACAGCCGTAATAGTATGACCATCGTTTTTCATTTTATCTAAAGCGGCTAATGTTTGTTTTTTTACTTCAGGGTCTAAACCGTTAGATTCAACACATTCTTTTAAATAAGCAACTTTATACTTTTTGTTTTCTGTTAAATCATTTACATAATGTCCAACAGCTTTTTGTGAGGACGTTGTATCATAATCATCAGTGCCTGCCATAATTTCTAATAGTAAAGCAGCATCTTCTACCGTTTTAGTGATAGGTCCGATTTGATCAAACGAAGAAGCATACGCAATTAATCCCCAACGAGAAATTCTTCCGTAAGTTGGTTTTAATCCCACAGTTCCTGTAAACGATGCTGGTTGACGAATAGAACCGCCAGTGTCAGAACCTAAAGTTACGTGACATAAATTTGCGGCTACTGCAACAGCAGAACCGCCCGAAGAACCACCTGGTACCGTTTTTTCGTTTAATGGATTTAATACTTTTCCGAAAGCAGAATTTTCGTTACTACTTCCCATGGCGAATTCATCGCAGTTTAAACGACCAATGATAATGGCATCTTCTGCTAATAAACGTTCAACCACTGTTGATGAGTATAAAGATTCAAAGCCTTCTAATATTTTTGAAGAACAAGACACTTTGTGTCCTTTGTAACAGATATTATCTTTTAATCCGATAACCACACCTGCTAATTTTCCTGCTGTTTTTGCTTTAATTTTTTCATCCACCAATTTAGCTTGTGCTAAAGCTGAAGTGCTAAATACTTCTAAAAAAGCATTTAAGTGCTTTTTGTCTTCAATGGCTTTGATTGATTCTTCTACTAATTGAATGCTTGTAATTTTACCTGCTAGTAAATCAGCTTGAAGATTTTTAATAGTTGTAAATGTATACACAGTTGATATATTAAATAATAAAAGCGTCAATCACATAGAAAGACGCTTTTAAAATGTGAATCAATAAATATTATTTTTTTTCTAAATCAGTAGATTCAGTAGAATTTCCGTCTTTAGCATCTTTAAATTCTTTCATCCCTCTTCCTAATCCTTTCATTAATTCAGGGATTTTTTTACCTCCAAATAATAATAAAACGATAACTAAAATAATGATGATTTCAGGGGCTCCAAGTCCGCCTAACATACCTAAGATTAATGCTTGTGTCATTGTTATAAATTTAGGATACAAATATACGATTTAATTAGTTTTAAGCAAATTGCCAAAAATCTGTTATTTTTGAGCAAAATAGCGCACATGATTAAGAAAATTGAACATATTGGCATTGCTGTAAAAAGCCTAAGCAACTCAAACGATTTATTTAAAAAACTCTTTGGCAAAGACCATTACAAGGTTGAGTCGGTTGAAAGTGAGGGCGTTAGCACCTCTTTTTTTCAATTAGGAGAAACTAAAATTGAATTATTAGAAGCCACCAATCCTGAAAGTGCCATTGCTAAATTTATTGATAAAAAGGGAGAAGGCATTCATCATATTGCATATGAGGTAGATGATATTTATCACGAAATGGAGCGTTTAAAAGCAGAAGGTTTTGAAATATTGAATAAAGAACCAAAACATGGCGCTGACAACAAATTGATTTTCTTTTTACATCCAAAAAGCACTAATGGGGTTTTAGTAGAATTATGTCAGGAGAGAAAAGATTAATCTCATTACAGATTAATCTTTATCCCAGCATTTATTTGTCTAAATCCACCTGGCATAATTCCTGACGACAATCGGTGTAATCTTGAAGCTTTATAAACTTCATTGGTGATGTTTTTTCCTGCAACAAAAAAGGAGAAAGCGCTGAGGTATTTATTTTTGTATCCAGCAAATGAATAGCTTAAGTTTAAATCAATTGTTTTAAAAGCAGCTAAACTTCCTATAGCACCTTCAGCTGTTTCATTTTCAAAGTTTAAGTAATCGGTGTACTGCTTCGCAACATAATTTAAATTTACACCAACATTAAATCCTTTAAAAGAATAAGAAATTCCTCCATTTAAAATATATGAAGGTAAATATGGAACTGAATTATCTGCAATTCCACCTTTACCATAAATTAAATCTAATCGTTTAATTTTTGAAAAATCTGTTACATTTATTGTTCCAGCTACTAAACTATCTTTTCCTCCGCTGCCAGAAAAATAAACATCATAACCTTCTCGTTCTTCATTAATTTTCTCTACTAATTCTTTTTTAGTTTCATCTGTGTGTTTTGCTTTTAATAATAATTGGGTAATTCAAAAATGAAACTGAATTCAACCAGATGTTAACCTTGAAAATTCCAATCCAGGTTTTAGTCCGCCAGTTGGCATTTGTTCTGTTGGTTTCACAGAGCACTGAAAAGATAGAGCGATAAGTTTGTATCCGTCGTCATTGTAAAAGTTTTACCACCTGTGCACTGTTAAAAATTGACATTGAAATTCGAACGTTTCAGCAATAAAAAAATAAGTTTCTGTTTGTTACCTCCTTTCAAAAAA
>SYEI01000133.1 GCA_005800865.1 Bacteroidota bacterium
CAAAAATATTTATGGGAGATAGTGGCTCGCTTATTATAGGCATGTTTATCTGTGTATTGAGTATTAAATTAATCGAATATCCAATTACTAGATTAAATGATTTTTGGATTCATATTTCAAAGCCAATCATTGTAATTGCGGCGTTAACTTATCCCTTAACAGATACTTTAAGAATTTTTATTATTAGAGCGGCTAAAGGCCTATCACCATTTGCAGCAGACAGAAACCACTTACATCATCGTTTGTTAGACTGTGGTTATACTCATGTTAAAACGGTGATAATTATTTATGTATATAGCTTTTTAACCGTGACGGCATCTTTACTAAGTTATTACGTTAATCCTAGTTTGTCTTTATTGGCCGTGTTAGCTTGTAGTGGCTTATTTATTTTGTTTGTTCAATTATCATATAAGTCGGCTCAAAGAAAAAAATTGTATAAGTCAGAGTAACATTGAACAGTAAGATTTACATAAGTTGGTTACCAAGAAAATGGAGCATAGTAGCAATACTATTTGTTTCTTCGTTATGTATGTCTGCACAAAACGACCCACAAGCTCAAAATGTTTTCATCAATCAAGAAACGCAACAAACTATAGATACTTGGGATATCATAAATCCAAGTTTCGAATTCCATTCTTCATTTAAGCCTTTTCTTTCATCTACTCTGCAAGATTTTTCAGATACTGCAATTGGTTATTTACACTATCCTATCAGAAATTTCTTTTTAAGTAAAACCTATAACGAAGGGCCAAACAAACATAATCAGTACAATGTTCAAGTGTTGCCAATTATTGATTTACAAGGCGGCTACGATATGTTATCTTCAAAATTTGTTTCTGAAACGTTTGGAGGTGCTCACGCTAAACTTAATATTAATAACGACTTTACGTTTGCATTAACTGCTATTGGCGGAAGAGTAACTTATCCAGGCTTTATTGATACCGTGGTTCAATCCACAGGGTTAATACCAGGATTAGGAAGAGCATTTAATAACAAAGATGGGAGTTATAGTTTTTCTAATATAACGGGCTATGTTTCCTATAGCCCAAATAAAATATTTAATTTTCAGGCAGGCAACGATAAACATTTTGTTGGCGATGGCCATCGTTCATTATTATTATCGGATTTTGCTACAGCTAATCCTTATTTGGGTATTAATGCTAACATCTGGCGCATCCAATATAACGTTTGGTATTCTTGGATGAGAGATTTTTCGAGATACGACGGTTCGCAAAAAAGTATGCAAAACAAGTACGGAACTTTTCACTACTTAAGTTTTAATGCTCTAAAAAACTTGAATATTTCTTTTTTTGAAAATGTTATTTGGCAAGGCACTGATACTAATCGCGTACGAACGTTTGATGTGAATTATTTAAATCCAATTGTGTTTTATCGTCCACAAGAGTATTCGGTTGGATCTCCAGACAACTCTATGATGGGATTAAATGCGTCATTTAAAGTATTTAAAAGTTTAAAAATATACGCACAAGCAGTGGCAGATGAATTTTTCTTTAAAGAGCTTAGAAAACGCAATGGTTGGTGGGCAAATAAACAAGGTTGGCAATTTGGTGCAAAATATGTGAATGCATTTAAAGTAAAAGGGCTTTCGTTGCAAGTGGAATATAATCAAGTACGACCTTACACCTACACGCATGGAAGTGTGCAACAAAATTACACGCATTATGGCCAGGCATTAGCACATCCTTTTGGCGCAAATTTTAAGGAGTATTTAGCTTTTGCAAGTTACAGGGCAAATCGTTGGATGTTAAGTTTTCAAGGAGTTTCTGCTGTGATTGGTATGGATGCATTTGGATCTAATTTAGGACAAAATGTTTTTGTAAGCTATGTTACTAGGCCTTTTGAGTACGGTCATAAAACAACACAAGGTAATAAGTTGAAATTTATGCAGAGTGACATTAAGTTTACATACTATGTGATTCCACAAATGAATTTGAGAGTAGAGTTGGGATATATACAAAGAAGTATAAAAGATGATTTAGGGTATGAACTGCAATCTCCTTACATCTATTTTGGGGTAAAAACAAGTATACATAATTTTTATAGAGATTATTAATTTGTTGTAATGGAACAATCGTTAGATAACTTCTTTCTCAAAATTCCTGAGCCTCAACAATCAACTTTACTGTTTCTTCGTCAGTTTTTAATAGAAGAAATAAAGCTTGAAGAAAGTTGGAAGTTTAACACCCCATTTTATTATTACAAAGGAAAATGGTTTTGTTATCTATCATACAGCGCCAAAAGGAAACATGAAATTTATATTGGATTTGTGAGAGGCTATCAAATTGAATATCCCAATTTAGTGGGTGAGGGTAGAAAACAAATTAAAGTATATCGCATCAATCCTGAAAAAGATATTGATATAAGGGCACTCAAAAAAATCACGGACTTACTTAAAAAACTTTATGAGTATTAAATTGTATTACAAATTACTTTTGTAATACAATTTTTCTCACTGTTTTTTCGCCATCTATATTTTTTGCTTCAATAAAATATAATCCCGACTTAAGATAAGATAAGTCAAGGATGATTTTATTATCTATTATAGAGAAAGGCACCTCAATTTTTTTGCCAGTAATATCCATTAATGAATAAGATTCTGTAGAGATAGTTGTATTATTTTTAAAATCTATTGTTAGCAAACTATTTGTAGGATTGGGATAAATACTAATATTATCGAAAGTATCGAAGCCTCCATTAGTGACAGAACAAATTGGCGAATATTCATATGTTCCATCAATGTCAACACTTTTTAAACGATAATATGAAATATCTTTTAAGGCATGTTCATCTATGAAGCTATAGTTTTTAATTGAAAGACTATTGCCAGCTGCTATTACATTACCAATAGTTTGGTAATTTATAGCATCAGTTGATCGTTCTATAGAAAAGTAGTGGCTGTTTAATTCAGTTGCTGTTTTCCAATTTAGCTGTATTGTATTTGGATTAATTAAATTACAATTAAAATCAATTAATTCAATTGGAAGTGGACTTGCAGCGGGATCTATAGTGCCAATCGTATAAAAATAATTGGTTGTAATGTTTGATCCATCAACGTTAAACAAAACTCTATCTCCAGCTGTACTTACTGTTGTGCTTGGAACTATGCTGAAAGTACCAGCTGCCGAGCTTCTGTATAATAATACATAATTTGAAGCTACACCAGGTCCAGCCCCAGCCCCATAGTCACTATAATCAAAAAAGATAGTCATTAGTCCATTATTTGAACCAATATCTGTTTTATTTACGTACCAATCATTTGTCCAACGAAGAAGCACTGTAACTGGCAGATTAGAAGCAGAAGTAAATGGAGTGGCGAAACAATTCATTCCGTATGTAAGATAGTCACCATTGTCTTTTAAAAATGCGGTTGCGGCAGTAGTTACCGAAACACCCATTCCACTAGTGCTCCTCGTTCCAGCAACACTATCCGTTGCACTTTCTCTTCCTACACCATTTACATAATAGATATAGCTTGTTGAAGTTGGTGGGGTGTATTTACCGTTTGAAATAGCAATGCCATAAAATGCACTTTGGTTGGTTTCTAGTAGCGTTCTTCTGGTGGTGTTCAAAGCGGAATAATACATGCCAAATTCAGACATTTTGCCTGTAAGAGCCTCACTTGTTTCACAGCAGGTATTTATGCTCTGTAATAATCTTATGGCATTAAAATTAAAGCTAGATCCATCGCCTTGCGTGGCAGATCCTGTACCATTATTAAACAACTGGCGATTGCTTCCATCAAAGCGTCCCGACAAAATCAGTGGCGCGCCAACTACAAAAGAAGTAGCAGGATTTACACCACTTCTTTCAAACACAAATTGATTCGTGTTTCTTTGATTGATATTAAAATAACTGCTGTTGCTCCAATCCTGCGTATTCAGTGCAGCGTTACCCACAGAGACTACTCTTAAATTACTAGATGAGTTGATGTCCGACCTTAAAACCGAATTAACCGTTAAAGGCGCTCCTGTATAAGCAGTTGTAAATGTTGCGGTTAAATTAGTTTGCAAAGCATTCGTTCCTTGCATGGCAGGCCATGTAGATGAACCATTAAGGCGAACAATATTTCCTGCATTTACAATCTGTGGCTGCCGGGTGGTGGCACCGGTTTGGGATAAATTGATTCCATTTCCACTTTGATCATACCAAATAGAAACATACGCACTAGGTGGCGTTATAGGTAGTGCAGGAGGAACAGAAGGCCCACTAATTCTGTAATAAGCCGATTGTCCATATTCTATGTATTGCCTGTCAGTTGCCGATAAAGCTGTACTAAAGTAAATGAGTTCCTGAATATCTCCATTATGACCTTGAGTATTAGCAGTTGGTATGGTACCAATAGCAAATTCTCCCGCAGTAATATTCATGGCAGCCGGTGCGCCAATATTGGTCATTGCTTGTGAGGTGCCGTTAATCCATTGCGTTAAAGCCGGTAAAGATGTTCCTGGTAAAATTTGGGATGAAATATACCAAGTATTGGTGTTTAGCAAAGAGCTTCCAACCGTACCAGCACCTTGGTTTTCCACACCATATCTACCTTGGGTGGCACTGTTAAAGGCAAACCAGGCTCCGTATCTTCTTCCTCCGCCTGCATTATCCCCCCAGCCAAACAGTTCTCCGCCGGGGTTTGCAAGGCCTCTTGCTCTCCAAACACAAGAGGTGCTTAACGGTTGAGTTGTAAGAAAAAATGCATTTTTAAGATAGGTGCCATTAAAGAATATGGAGGGTCTGTTAGATGAGTTCTTTTCTATCACTCCTGCATTCATAATTCTTGGTTGTAAACCAGCTGTTGCTTGGGTGGCATGTCGGTTATTTCCGCTCTGGTCGTACCAAGTGGTAACAAATGCACTTGCAGCTCCAGCTGGAATTGTTCCCAAAGCAATACCACTAATATTATAATACTGTCCTTGTGTCCATTCTAAAAAAGCTCTATCTGTTGAAGAAGGTAAGGTACCAAAAGTTACTATTTCCGAAATCCATCCATCTAATCCAGTAACCCCGTCATTTCTGGCGCCAATATTTAATGGTCTGTTTACATCTACATGTGTAGCAGCAGCAGCAGAATTTAAAATAGAGGTACTGTTTAAAAATGCTGTTTTATTTCCTGCTAGTTGGGTTTGAAAAGTCCAGGCGCCTAGAGATTGTGCCGCATTAAAATTTTGTGATGTAGTAAAAAATGTTGCCCCTGTTCCATTACCAACAATCAAATTATTATTATAAAAATCTAATGGACCAGGAAAGTTATTGTTTGTGGGTACGCCAGTTTTACTAACAATTGCGTTATAGGTTAAATTAGTGTTGACTTTTGCAACGCCATTAAAACAAGCGGCAGCATCAAAGACATCAAAATTTGCAGTTGCTAAACCAGATGACAAACCTAAAAACCTCAATGCAGGAACACCATTTTGCCTTTCAATAACACCCGCATTTATAATTCTGGGTTGATTTGCAGCCGTTGCTTGAGTGGCGTTTCTTACATTACCACTTTGATCAAACCAAGTTGTTACAAAACCATTACTAGCCCCTACAAATGTTTTAAGAGCAGTAGTATCTAAGTCTCCATTTGTTGTAAATCCTATATTTGAAGTAGTATTGTCACTACTTCTGCGCACAGTGATAGCATTTCCAACATATGAACAGCTTAATTTTCGTAAACTAAAAGCTGCCGCTGCTGAGGATGCAATCGCACTTAAAGGGTTAGAAGCCATTACAAATGTTTTAAGAGTTATAGTATCTAAATCCCCATTTGAATTAAACCCAATATCTCTTGTAGCATTATCGCATGAACGACGAATGTTGATAGCGTTTCCAGAATAGGCACATCTCAATTTTCTTAAACTGTAAGCTCCTTGAGCTGAAGGTGTAATGGCGCTTAACGGGTTTGGAACAAGTACAAAATTTCTTAATGCTGTTGTATCCAAATCACCACAAGCTGTAAAACCAATGTTAGTAGTGGCATTGTCGCAATCTCTGCGTACTTGAATAGCGTTGCCTGTGTAAGTGGAAACGGTCTTTCTTAAACTATAGGATGCGGCAGCATTATAACTTACTTGAGATGTAAAATTTAAGGCACAAAAGAATATAATAAAAAATATAACGAGCCTTTTACAAAAAGACGGGCGTAGATTAAACATCATAAGCATTTGTATTTTAGTTAAATAAGTAAAAATAAGTAAAAATAAGTAAAACTTACAAAAGAAAGGTTTTGTTAATCAGATTAACCCTGATTAATTTTAAGATTATATAATTAAAGCCAGATTACCTTGGATATTCTATTCTTACATGATATATATTCATCAATCGTTTTTTAAATATTTTTTTAATCTGATTGATATCTCTGAATGTAATATCAGCATTCATAAATTGATTTTCGTTTATTTGATGATTGATAATTCTATCTACTAACTCATCAATGGCAATGGCATCATATTTTTTTAAACTACGCGACGAAGCCTCAACACCATCTGCCATCATTAATATGGCGGTTTCTTTACTAAAAGGAATTGGACCAGGATATCTAAATAAATCTTCGTTAATTATTTCTCCTTCGTGTTCTTTTTTATAGTTGTATAAGAAATACCTTGTAGTTGTTGTACCGTGATGTGTTCGGATAAAATCGATCACGGTTTCCGGCAGTTTATTTTCCTTGGCAATTTCTACACCCTTAATTACATGACCAATAATAATTTGCGCACTTTCCTCTGCAGATAAATCTTCGTGTGGGCTGACCTCACCAACTTGATTTTCGGTAAAAAAACGAGGGTTACTCATTTTTCCAATGTCGTGATACATAGCACCAGTTCTTACTAGCAAAGCATTGCCGCCAATTTTATAACACGCCTCTTCAGCTAAATTTGCTACTTGTAATGAGTGTTGAAAGGTGCCAGGAATTTTTTGTGAAAGTTGACGCAACAAGGGGGAATTTAAATCGCACAATTCTAGTAAGGTAAAGTCAGATACAAAACCAAATAATTTTTCAAATATATAGATGAGAGGAAATGAAAATAAGACACATACACTGCTTAATAAAAATGGTACATAACTTTGAATATTACTAATGGCTAACGGGGTATTATTTATTAAATGGTAGGCCACAAATGCCAACACGTAGAACACAAAAGTAAGTAAGGCCGACACAAATAATTTAGAGCGCTTGCCCATATCAGCTACACTAAATATGGTTCCTATACCAGCAATGAGCTGTATAAATACGAATTCGAATTTATCGGGGGTAAAAAAAGCGCATATTAAAATGATATTTAAAAAATTAAATAGAGAAGTTCGGCTATCAAAGAAAACCCGAATCAATATGGGCACTAAACAAAATGGAACGGCGTATATGTAGTTAACATTGTATTTTGCAACAATGCTTGTAATAATAATTATTAGTAGAATAATTAAAAATATGAATGTAACCTGTGTGTTTTGACTAAATATAGATTTTCGGAAAAACGCTAAAAACAGCATCATGATCCCTAATACTAAAATACAAGCCAAAAATTGCCCTACAATAATGGATAGTTGAGTGGTTTCAATTTCTTGTTCAGATAATGCTAAGTGATAGCTTTTTAAAATCTGTGTTTGTTCTTCTGTTACGACATCGTTTTTGCGTAACAATACATCGCCTTTTTCAATTTTAGATTTATAAATGTAATTTACTTCAGGCTCTTCGGTAGCCATTTCATTTGATAGTATTTCATCATAAACGATGTTGGGTTTTATCTCTCCTAAAAGTTGTGTTACAATTGTAGCGTCTTTAATTTGTAGCGATAATATTTGATTTAATTTTTCCTTGTCAAACAACGTCTGTTTCCTTGTTAAAGCAACTTCGTTATTACTAACAACATACATCACAGAATCTTGAAAAACCTTGCTTTCATTAGAAAAGTAAATGCCAACTTCATAAATACTATCTAATACTAATTTTGCAGTTACCGCTTTATGATGTGGTAATTCCGTTAATTTCGAAATTAAAGAATTTATATTGCTCGATGTTTTTTTAAAGTATACAATTTGTTTTGATAGTTCTTTTTTTTCAGTTGTTAACTCGGCATTAGTTTTCTTTACCAGAAAATCGATAGAAGATATTAGATCATTATTTAACCATACATCTCCTACGTTAACCTGATTTATTTGCGAAGAATTATTTTTTGGAAGTAGATATGTGCAAACGGCTACGCAAAAGGCAAATACTATCCCTTTATACCAAAGCGCGTGTTTGTCTCTTATTTTAGTAAATAGTATGTTCACTTAACAAAAGAAAGTATAATTTTTAGATAAAATTTAAAAAGTAGCAGGGATTATGAACAACCATTTATTAATTTATGACGAATTATCTCACTAAGGTCACATGTCCCACGTGCGATTCTAACTCCTGAGTAACAATGTTTTGAAACTCACACTTCCAAACATATACATCGTCGGTACAAGGTTTGCCTTTATAAGTACCATTCCAGCCAGCTTCGGTGTCATTGGTTTTATAAATTAATTCGCCCCATCTATCAAAAATCATAAAGGTGTAATCTTTTACTCCTATGACGATAGGCTTAAAAATATCATTTAAATAGTCTTTATTTCCTGGAGTAAAAGCGTTTGGTATCCAAAATCTAAATTCTGGTAAAACACGAACCAATAGAGTAGCAGTATTAGGGCAAGCATAAGAATTGGTAATGGTTTGTGTAACATAATAATCTCCCCATGTGCCATAAGTATGAATAGGATTTACATCAGATGACCCTGATCCATCAGCAAAGTTATAATACCAGCTTACGATATCTGTTGTAAGAGACATGTTAAAAAAGAAAATATCAGGATCAAATATAGTTGTAAGTATTGGTGTAGCCGTAAAACTAGCTACTGGCGATGGATTTACAGTAATGCTTGATACAGAAACAATTTGACTACTATCTATACATTGGCTGGTTGTTTTTATACTAAGGGTATAATCATACGTGCCTGGTGGACTAAACACATGAGTTGGGCTTGCTTCAGTAGAACTTGTTCCATCACTAAAACTCCATAAATAACTGAGATTGGAAGCGGAAGTGCTGGTATTTATAAATTTAACAGTCATAGGATCGCAACCTAAAGCAATAATAGGATCTATAGAAGCCACTGGATTTTCATATAATTCTATTGTTTTGGTTGTTGTATCCGAACAATTATTTTCGGTAGCCACAAGTGTTATAGGATATAAACCTGCAGCACTGTATGTTACATTTGATATTGTTTGACTAGTAGACATTTGTGTAGATGCTGGGCCACTAAATGACCACGTAAGCGTTCCTCCGGGCCCAAGCTGCTGAGATGTATTTGTAAATGAAAAATTGTTGTTATTTAAACATAAGCCCGAGGCAGACACATAGTTAAAATCAGCAATTGGAGTTGTAATCACTGTAATGCTATTAGCCGCAAGTATTTGGCTGGTTGCAACGCAATTTTGATTTGTACTTATTGAGAGAGAGAAACCATAAATGCCTGGTGGTGTAAAAACATGTGTTGGGTTTTGTGCTGTTGATATTGTACCATCGCTGAACTGCCATAAAATAGACATGGGAGTTCCTGAAGTGCTTGTATTATTGAAATTTATGGTGAGAGGGTCGCAGCCCACATTGGGATAGGCTCCAATAGAGGCCACGGGGCTTTCCCAAACAGTAACGGTTTTTGTTGCTGTTGCAGTGCATCCATTTTCACTTACTGTAAAAACAACTGGGTAGTCTCCAGGAGCGTTAAATGATACGTTATTAACGGTTGCCGTATTTGCAGATGGTGGCGTCGCATTTGCGCCAAAGTTCCAATTAATAGTTCCAGTTCCTTGAAATGTGCCGCCGCCATTAAAATTAAAGCTATTGCCATTTAAACATTGTGCAGATGGGGCTAAATAATCAGGGGTTAGTAAAGGGTTAACAGTAAAAACTTCGTATGCAGTATCGCCACAGGCACTGTTTGGATTTACAATTAAGGTAACAGTATAAGTTCCGGGTGATGGAAATGTATAAGTAGGATTGTAAACGTTAGAAGTGTCTGCTAAAGTGTTTGGGTCTCCAAAATCCCAATGATAAGTGCTTCCGTTATAACTATTGTTTGAATAGCTAATAGTAAAGCCATTACAATACCCAGTACCTTGACCGTTATTAGTAGTTGTTTGAGAAATAATATCTGCAACAACCACAAATGGACATGGAATAACATTAAATTGAAAGTCCCTGTGATGAACACCAATCAATTGCCCGTTTCTATATTCGCTGACACAAACCCCAACAACCCACTGTCCTTGAATATTGGGAACGCCATCTAAAAATCCAGTGTTTGGATTTATATTAATAGCTGGACTTGATGCCATTGGGTATGATGAACTATAAGGAGCAATAAACGGAACACTTATGTATGGTTGAGGCGTGTTAATATTTGGACATGAAGATGGAGGATTAGCACATTGTGAAGTAGGAAGTAAAGGAGGATTTGTATTAATAATTGGACAACATGCATCTAAACCATTAAATGGGTCACATAAGCTATAAACTAACGAATCACCATCGGGGTCTGAGGCAACGTGATCAAAAGCAATAGGAATTCCATCGCAAATATAAATTGGGGGTCGCTTTGTAAAACGTGGACTGCTATTAACCGACACTACTTCTGGACCAGGAATATGCTCCCAATAAGAAGCTCCAACAAGTCCTGGGTTTACCAAATTCAAAATTGTATTATTTCTACAACATCTTTGATAAACTACATAGTATCCGCCAACAGAAGGAGGTAAATTTACAATTTTTTCATAGAGCGCTTCTTCCACACAGGCATTCCCGGCTGTAGTTGGGGCACAAGGACTGTTATTTGTTGGTGGTACAGTTGAAAATGAAATTGCATTAAACGTACTTGAAATAATTGGATTATCAAACACATCATAAACTGTAAAGTACGCAGGCGTTATGTTTCCGTTATTGTCAGGAAACCCATCAAAAGGTGGAATACCATTTAAGCAATCCCTGTAAACCTTCATCGAAATTTTGTAATTATTGCCTCCTAAATAATCATAGTAAATTTCACCACCAACAATGTGAGTTGCTTCTGCCATTTTAAATAGCAGCAAAAATGAGATGATTAGATATGTCTTTAGTTTAAAAATCTTTTTTAATTGCTAAACACTTGAAAAAATCCATTAAACTTCCTGCCATCAGACACATTAAGAATATAAAAATAAGTGCCATCACTTACCTTTGGCGACCAATCATTTTTATAATCATCACTACTGTAAATTTTGTTCCCCCATCTATTATAAGAATTTAATGATGAACCTGGAAAATTTTCTAAACCATTAATTCTGAAAAAGTCATTGATGCCATCACCGTTAGGGGTTACTACATTAGGCATGATAATATCACAGTCAATACTATTAATGTCGATAGCTAAGGTATCAGAATATAAGCACTGATCAGTCACAACAATAGTATAAGAACCACTACTTGGTGTATTACTTTGTGTAAAATAATAAGTATAGTTAGTAGTATCAAATGGGACAATACCTCCTCCAGGGATTAACCAACTTACATTGTAAGGTTGATTGCCACCATCTATCCTAACAGTGATTGCTTTTATTGAGTCTAAACAAAATAATACAGGAGATGTATTAATGATTTGTGGTGAGCTTGTTATAACACTTGGCGAAAATACAGAACTACTTGTACAAGATGGAATACTTGTTCCGGTAACAGTATAGGAAGAAGTACCAATTGGAGATACAACAATGGAATTCGTTGTTGAGCCAGTGCTCCAAGTATAACTAGTAGCCCCAGTTGCTGTAACGGTTGTTGTTTGGCCAGCACAATAAGGCGTGCCAGTAACTGTTAGCGTTGGTGGTGGAGTAACACTTACCGTGTAAACAGCGGTATTTGAGCACGATGCTGCAACAGAACTTACCGTATAATTTGTAGTAACTGTAGGAGAAACAATAGTAGATATATTTGTTGTGCCATTATTCCAGACATACGTTGTTGGGCTACCAGAGGCAGTTAACGTTGTACTTTGACCTAAACAAATAGAGTTGTTTCCTGTGATTGAAAGGGAGAACCCAATGACAGTTACAGTTGCAACAGCTGAGTTTGTACAAGCACCATTTGCCCCTACAACAGTATAAGTTGTATTTGATGAAGGGTTCACAAATAAACTGTCATTTGCGGCGCCATTACTCCAAGTGTATGTTGAAGCACCAGAGGCTACTACAGTTGCTGTTGTTCCTGCACAAATAACGGTATTGGTACTTACTACTGTTGGCGTAGAAACTGGGTTAATGGTGATTTGTTGAGTGACAGGTTTGTTACAAATATCATTTACCGTTATGGTATAAATTTGCGTAGAGTTTATAGGTCCAGTATTAAAGGTAGGTGTATTTACAGCAGGAGCGGTCCAAGTATAAGTATAAGGTGCATAACCATTTGTAGCACCTGCATTCAATACAATTGAGTTTCCAGTACAAACTGAAGTATTGTTTTGTCCTATACCAATTGGAGTATAATCTTTAATGTATAAGTTAAATTTAATGGCATTAGAAGATAGGCAGGATAATGTGTTGGTTGCGAAACTCGACATGGCAAATTTAATGGTATCCGTCCCCTCAATTAAGTTATCTTGAAGTGCATTGATATTACAAATCTTAATCGTGTCCTGACCTACTCCAAAAATTAATTTAGTTGGCCAAGTAAAACTTGCATTTCCAGATTGAATATAATCAGGACCTAACAATGCATTTCCAGTAACTTGTAAATTAAAAGAATCGACATTAGCTAAATTTCCATTTCTAATAAAATAAGCACAGTAGGTATTACAATCTTCTACCAAAATAGAATCAGGTATATTAGAATTTGAATTAGTGGTGAAAACATTTAGTGGAGGTAAACTACTAAAAGAACCACCTTCTAAAAATACACCTGAATCCCAAACGCCATCACCACCATCGGCAATCGCAATTTTTATATGGTAAGTTTGTCCGCAAACTATTTTCTCTAATGCATATAAAACAGTTGTTAAACCATCAAACTCGCAGTTAATAGGATTTCCAGTATTGCTTCTATAATAAGTTGCATTTAATCCAGCATTTACATTATCAATTGATACAGCAGTGCTAGTACCTGGCAATAGAGCCACATTTTTATTAACGTAATTTCCTCCAGCAGGATTAGGACCACTTAAAAAGAAAGCAAAGGCATCATTTACACCTGCATTTACATATTCAGGATATTCTTCAGAACCAAAACAATATCTGAATTTAACCGAATCTCCTGTTGGAATAAAATCAAATTCTAATACAGCTGCATCAAAGGTGTTTACACCAGATACTACATCTAGCAATGCATCGCCTGGTCCAGTCCAGTTGGTTCCTGTACTTCCAGAATTGTTTGGACCTTGAGGCCCATTGGCATTAGCCGTTGATGCGTGACCAGTACTTAAAAATATTCCAGACGGAATCCCTAAATTAGTGCTTGGGGTAGCAAAAAATTGAGCAATTTGAAGCGGATCGCCTGAAAAAGTAATGTTACTAGCCGTAACGCCACTTCCCAATAAAACGTTCTGCACAAGTTGTTGTGGAGTTAGTGTCTGCGTTGTTGTTAATTGAGCTTTCATTGACCCAATAAAAAACATGCTTAATAAAATGGTTGTGTATAATGTTCTCATAATCTCAAAAATAAGCTATAAACAACTAATTCACAATTTTTTCAATCATTCAAAAGCACCTTTTAAATAAAAAAAGTACATTAGTACCAAAATTCTACAATAATGGAACTAAATCAGATACAATCCTACGTTAATTCAAACAAAGAACGTTTTTTAAACGAACTTTTAGATTTATTAAAAATCCCATCAATCAGTGCGAAGCCTGAACATAAACCCGACATGTTTACTACTGCCGAAGCTGTTAAGCAACGTTTAATAGAAGCTGGAGCAGACAAAGTGGAAATATGTCAAACAAAAGGTTACCCTGTAGTGTATGGTGAAAAAATAATTGATTCTTCAAAACCAACAGTAGTAGTTTACGGACATTATGATGTGCAACCTGCAGATCCATTGGATTTGTGGGATTCGCCACCATTTGAGCCAGTTATAAAAAAAACAGACATTCATCCTGAAGGCGCCATTTTTGCTCGTGGTGCGTGTGACGATAAGGGTCAAATGTATATGCACGTAAAGGCATTTGAAACGATGATGAAAACAAATACTTTGCCTTGCAATGTAAAATTTATGATTGAAGGGGAAGAAGAAGTTGGTTCATCAAATTTAGGCCCTTGGATTATTGAGAATAAAGAAAAATTAAAAGGAGATATTATTTTAATTTCAGATACCTCTATCATTGCGAACGATATTCCTAGTATTGATAGTGGATTGAGAGGGCTTGCTTACATGGAAGTGGAAGTGGTTGGACCAAATAGAGATTTACATAGCGGTGTTTATGGTGGAGCAGTGGCTAATCCAATCAACATTTTATGTAAGTTAATTGCTTCTTGTCATGATGAAAATAACCACATCACTGTTCCTGGTTTTTATGATAAGGTGCAAGAATTAAGTGACGCTGAAAGAGCTGAAATGGCAAAAGCTCCATTTGATTTAAATGACTTTAGAAAAGATTTGAATATTGATGAAGAGCGCGGAGAAAAAGGCTATTCAACAAACGAAAGAACTGGTATACGTCCAACTTTAGATGTGAATGGTATTTGGGGAGGTTATACTGGAGATGGTGCAAAAACAGTATTGCCGTCAAAAGCATTTGCAAAAATATCGATGCGTTTAGTGCCTAATCAATCTTCAAAAGAAATTAGTGATTTGTTTATCAAACATTTTGAAAGCATTGCACCAAAATCAGTAAAAGTTAAAGTTACTGCCCATCATGGTGGAGAGCCTGTTGTTGTACCAACCAACTCAAAAGGATTTTTAGCAGCAAGCAAAGCGATGCAAGAAACCTATGGTAAAAAGCCAGTACCAACACGCAGTGGAGGCAGTATTCCAATTGTAGCTTTATTTAAAAAAGAGTTAGGAATAGATAGTATTTTATTTGGTTTTGGATTAGACAGCGATGGTTTACATTCGCCAAACGAACATTATGGTTTATTTAATTATTACAGAGGGATTGAAACTATTCCTTTGTTTTATAAATATTTTACAGCTTAGTTTTGTCTAAACAAAACATAGCAATAATAGGTGGCGGGCCAGCATCATTGATGCTGGCTTGTTCATTAGATGCGAATAAATTCAACATTTCTATCTATGAAAAAAACGCCGCACTAGGACGCAAATTTTTAGTGGCAGGTAAAGGAGGATTTAATTTAACGCACTCTGAGGATTTAGTCCAGTTTGCAAAACGTTACCACCCAAAAGAATTTATAGAACCTTTTTTACGCCACTTTTCAAATACAGATTTTAGAAATTGGTTAAAACAAATTGGCATCGAAACCTACGTAGGCAAAAGTAAGCGCGTGTTTCCTATAAAGGGAATAAAACCTATTGAAGTATTACAACACATTGAAAAACAGCTAGAGAAAAACAAAGTGGCTATTTTATACAATCATCTTTGGCAAGGTTGGGCAGATGATGAATTAGTATTTTCAAATGCTGGAGAAACAAAAAAGGTAAAAGCTGATGTGGTTGTTTTTGCTTTAGGTGGCGCTAGTTGGAAAGTAACAGGCAGTGATGGCAATTGGACAAATTATTTTAATGAAAAAGGAGTTA
>SYEI01000134.1 GCA_005800865.1 Bacteroidota bacterium
ATCAAAGTATTATTTAGCTTTGGAGCCTATTATTTCAATTAAAAGGGCTAAAAATGCTTGTATTACGCAAAATAAAAGAAATTGAGGAGCTTATTAGCCTTAAAAAGCAAAAAGGACAAACCATAGGCTTTGTTCCAACCATGGGCGCCTTGCATCAAGGACACATTTCGTTAATTAATTATTCGAAACAACAAACTGATATAACGGTCTGTTCCATCTTTGTTAATCCCACTCAGTTTAACAATGCTTCCGATTTAACGCATTATCCTCGCACCCCAGAAGCCGATATTAAATTATTAGAAGAAGCAGGATGCGATATATTGTATATGCCAGAGGTGAAGGATGTTTATTCCGAAAACGACACCAGAAAATTTGACTTTGGGTATTTAGATACGATTTTAGAAGGCGCTAAACGACCTGGACACTTTAATGGAGTAGGACAGGTGGTTAGCATTTTATTAGAAGGCGTGAAGCCTCATAAAGCGTTTTTTGGCAGCAAAGATTATCAGCAGGTAATGGTTGTGAAAAGTTTGGTAAAACAATTAAACTTGGAGGTTGAGATTATAGCTTGCCCAATTTTAAGAGAACCTGATGGTTTGGCCATGAGTTCAAGGAACGTTAGATTAAATGAGCAAGAGCGCCTTGAAGCTGCTGCAATTCCAGAAATGATGAAGCTTGGCAACCAAATATTAAAATTATATGGCATTACCGAAGCAAAAAAATACATATCTAGTGTTGTGGCAACTATACCAAATATGAAATTAGAATATTACGAAGTTTGTGATGCAGAAACTTTAGAATTATTAACGGAATTTAATCCTAAACAAAAAGCAGTTTCTTTAATAGCGGTGTTTGTTGGTAACATTCGTTTAATTGATAATTGGATGATTAATTAAATACAATTTTAATATTATTTTTGAACCTTGAATTTTTCAATTCGAAACATCAAACGTTAAAACATTAAATAGATTATGAGCAACATAAAACCCGAAGATTTTTTTAAGTCAATTATTGGTCACTGTAAAGAGTACGGATTCATTTTTCAAAGCAGCGAAATTTATGATGGCTTAAGCGCCGTTTACGATTACGGACAAATGGGAGCGGAGTTAAAGAAAAACATTCGCGACTATTGGTGGAAAGCCATGGTGCAAATGAATGAAAATATTGTAGGAATTGATTCTGCCATTTTTATGCACCCAACCACTTGGAAGGCAAGTGGACACGTGGATGCTTTTAACGATCCATTAATTGATAATAAAGACAGTAAAAAACGTTACCGTGCGGATGTATTAATTGAAGAACACGTTGCGAAGATTGAAGATAAAATCAATAAAGAAGTTGAAAAAGCAGCTAAACGTTTCGAGAATTTTGACGCAGAAATGTTTAAATCGACTAACGGACGTGTAAAAGAATACCAAGATAAAATTGATGCGATTAACGAGCGTTTTAAAACAGCATTAAACGCTAATAATTTAGAAGAAGTCAAACAAATTATTGTTGATTTGGAAATTGTTTGCCCGATTAGCGGAACTAAAAATTGGACAGATGTTCGTCAGTTTAACTTAATGTTCAACACATCTACTGGTGCAGTGACAGATGAAACTAACATTATTTATTTACGTCCCGAAACAGCACAGGGTATTTTTGTAAACTACTTAAACGTTCAAAAAACAGGACGTATGAAATTGCCGTTTGGTATTGCACAAACAGGTAAAGCATTCCGTAATGAGATTGTGGCTCGTCAGTTTATTTTCCGTATGCGTGAATTTGAACAAATGGAAATGCAATTCTTCATTAAACCAGGAACAGAAATGGAATGGTATGAGTATTGGAAAAAAGCGCGTTTAAACTGGCATTTAGCTTTAGGCTTAGGTTCAGAGAAATACCGTTTTCATGACCATTTAAAATTAGCACATTACGCTAATGCAGCTTGCGATATTGAACATCAATTCCCATTTGGTTTTAAAGAATTAGAAGGAATTCATTCACGTACGGATTTCGATTTAAAACAACACCAAGAATTTTCAGGAAAAAAATTACAGTATTTTGATTCGGAAACTAACGAAAGTTATGTTCCTTATGTTTTAGAAACATCCGTTGGTTTAGATCGTTTATTTTTGGCAGTATTATCATCTGCTTTAAAAGAAGAGTCATTAGAAGGTGGAGATACGCGTACGGTATTGAATTTACCTCCAGCTTTAGCACCATACAAAGCAGCTATTTTTCCATTAGTGAAAAAAGATGGTTTACCAGAATTAGCGGAAAGCATTATGAAAGACTTGAAGTTTGACTTTATGGTAGCTTATGATGAAAAAGATACAGTTGGTAAACGTTACCGTCGTCAGGATGCTATTGGTACACCTTTCTGTATTACGGTTGATCATCAAAGTTTAGAAGACAAAACAGTAACCATACGTCACAGAGATACGATGAAACAAGATAGAGTGGCGATTGCTGATTTACATGCTATCTTAACTGAAAAGACTAGTATTAATAGTTTGTTGAGGGCTCTTTAATAGAGTATTAAAAATTAAAAAAGCACTTACAAAAAAAATGTAGGTGCTTTTTTTATATGGTATAGCCTGCCTTCTCAGCAGGATAGGTATTAAATGTACCCAGTGCTTTTGCGATAACGATATTGTTTCTTGCAGGACAAATGATATTTCCACTTGTCACAATTAAACGTTTGCCTTGTTGTTCTACTTTACCAATGCCTTGAAGAATATCTCCCACAAAAGCAGCGGATAAGAAATTTATTTTAAATTCAATAGTAGATACAATGTGATGCTCCTTAGCAGAAACTGATAGGGCAGTCACTCCCAACAAACCATCCATTAAAGCAGAAATAACGCCGCCATGAGCAGCTTTTGGTGTAGCCAAATGTTCGGGCTTTATGGTAATATAATAATGCACTAAGCCTGGTTCAATGATTTTAAAATCCATTCCCAGTGTTTTTCCGAAATTATTTTGTGCGATATATTGTTCTACTAATGTCATGATGTGAAAATTAAAAACCCCTAATTCGTTTCCAAATTAGGGGTTTTAATTGATTATAAAAAATTAAGCTTCTTGAGCTACTTTTGGAGCAGCTGCTAAAATTTCAGCATTTGCCGCAGAAGCATATTGATCAAAGTTTTTCACAAATTGCTCAGCTAAGTTTTTAGCTTTTGCATCGTAAGCTGCTTTATCTGCCCATGAGTTACGTGGATCTAAAATTTCTGTAGGAACATCTTTACAAGTTTTAGGGAATTTTAAACCAAAGAAATTAGTAGTACCCATTTCTGCTTTGTCTAATTCGCCATTTAAAGCTGCTGTAATTAAAGCACGTGTGTAAGATAATTTAATACGATTACCAACACCATAGCTTCCGCCAACCCATCCAGTATTTAATAACCAAACGTTTACGTTGTGTTTCTTTAATTTTTCTCCTAATAACTCAGCATATTTTGTTGGGTGTAAAGGTAAAAACGCTTTACCAAAACAAGCAGAGAAAGTTGTAGTAGGCTCAGTAATTCCCATTTCAGTTCCTGCTACTTTAGCGGTGTAACCAGAAATGAAGTTATACATAGCTTGACCAGTATTTAACTTAGAGATTGGAGGTAAAACACCAAACGCATCGCATGTTAAAAAGAAAATATTTTTTGGAATATCACCAACGGCTGGTGTTACTGCATTATCAATATAATTAGCTGGGTAACTTACACGAGTGTTTTCTGTACGAGTAATATCAGCGTAATTAACAGTAGTTGTTCCTTCGTAATAATTAATGTTCTCTAATAAAGAACCAAATTTAATAGCATTAAAAATTTGAGGCTCTTTTTCAGCAGTTAAGTCAACACATTTAGCGTAACAACCACCTTCAAAGTGAAATACTGAATTATCAGCCCATCCATGCTCATCATCACCAATTAATTTACGGTTAGGATCAGCAGATAAAGTAGTTTTTCCAGTTCCTGATAAACCAAAGAAAATGGCAGTATCACCATCTTTACCAATATTAGCAGAACAGTGCATTGAAAGCACTTTCTTTTCGTGTGGTAAAATATAGTTTAATACAGCAAAAATTGATTTTTTAATTTCTCCTGTATAACCAGTTCCACCAATTAAAATTGTTTTTTTAGTGAAATTGATGATTGCAAAGTTATGTTGGCGAGTCCCATCAATTTTAGGGTCTGCCATAAAACCTGGTGCATTTAAAATCACCCAATCGTGTTTAAAGGTTTTAATTTCTTCTCTTGTAGGACGTAAAAATAAGTTTGAAGCGAACAAGTTAGCCCAAGGCGTTTCGTTTACCACACGAATATTGATTCTAAAAGATGGATCAGCGCAAGCGTATGCATCTCTCACCCAAACCTCTTTGTTACCTAAATAAGCTAACATACGGTTGTGTAAGGCATCAAATTTATCTGATTCAAAACGGTTATTTACATCTCCCCACCAAACGCTGTCTTTTGTATTTTCGTCGTAAACAACAAATTTATCTTTAGGCGAGCGACCAGTAAATTCTCCAGTATCAATAGCTAAAGCGCCAACATCAGTTAATACCCCTTGTCCACGAACAATCGTTTCTTCAACTAGTTCTGATGGATGCAAGTTCCAATAAGCCATTTCAACATTTGCTAAGCCTAATTGGGCAACAGAAGCATCTTGTGCTTTTAATCCAATTTCGTTCATTATATAAAGAATTTAGTTTTTAGTTAGGCTGCAAAAATACAAAAAAAATCGAGTCGTTTCTGACTCGATTTTCCACAATTTTGAGATGAAAACTTGTTTTTTGTTGAAAAATAAGCTGTTAAATAAGATGCATGATTAAAATCAGGCATTTAATTTATCTTGCTTTATGCTGACATTCAGCATTTTCATTCACTATAATAAGGTCGCTACCTGCGGCAATTTTTCTCACAGATTCAAAAAAAGCAATCATATCTTTTTTACCTGGTAATTCAGATAAATTAAAACAATAATCTGTTTCTCCTTCGCGTCCCCAATTAACTGTTTTGTATGCAGGTTTACTAGGATGACTGTCAACATAAGCTAAAAACGCGGTTCTTTTTTCTGAGTCTGTACCAGCGCCTTTACTTATAAATGATACTAACAAACGGTATACAATTGGCGCTTCAGGTGCTGCTGAAGAAGAAGTTACTGGTGCGGTTTCGGTTACTTTAGCGGCTTCTTTCTTTGATTTACAAGAAATACATGCTAAGCTAATTAATGAGGCTAAAAAAAATAATTGTTTCATTATATTACATTATTTTGGGTTTTATCCGCCGAAACTATTGTGAAGGCGGGTTATTTAAATTTTCGATCCATTTCTCGATTCAAGTCCTTTGTTTTCAAATCATCTCGTTTGTCGTAGGTTTTTTTACCTTTTGCAATGGCTATTTCTACTTTTGCATAACCGCTATCTGATGTAAATAATAGAGTAGGGATGATAGTTAAACCTTTATCTACCATTTTTTTTTGAATTTTAGTAAGCTCTTGTTTATTCAATAATAATTTACGTTCCCTTGTTGGTTCGTGGTTATATAAATTACCTTCTGTATATATGCTAATATTTAAACTTTTAATATATAATTCGCCTTGTCTGAAGTAACAAAAACTATCTACTAATGATGCTTTCCCTTCTCTAATAGCTTTAATTTCAGTTCCAACTAAAACAATACCAGCTGTGTATTTTTCAATAAAAGTATAATCAAAACTCGCTCTTCGGTTTTTGATTGATATTTTTTGCTGTATATTCGGTTTCAATTAGTATAAATTTAAGATACAAAGATACATAAATACTTGTTGTGATGATACACTTAAAAATTGCCGAAGAAAA
>SYEI01000135.1 GCA_005800865.1 Bacteroidota bacterium
GTTGAAGATGAAAATGAATTGTGCAAGAGCTGCAATAATAGCAAACACGGTTACAATTTCGTTAATGTCAACTAAGTTATCAAATAATGGGAAAGCACTGTTTGTGTAATAACGACGAGGTACACCAGCTAATCCTAAAAAGTGCATTGGGAAGAATACGCCATAAGCCGTAATAAATGTTACCCAAAAATGTAAGTATCCTAATTTTTTGTTCATCATACGTAAGAACATTTTAGGAAACCAGTGATATACACCAGCAAACATACCAAAGATAGCAGATAATCCCATTACAATGTGGAAGTGAGCTACCACAAAGTAAGTATCATGTACGTTAATATCTAAAGTAGAGTCAGCTAAGATAATACCAGTTACACCACCTGTTACGAAAGAAGAAACTAAACCAATTGAAAACAACATTGCTGGTGTGTATTGGATATTACCTTTCCATAAAGTAGTAATGTAGTTAAATGCTTTTACCGCAGATGGGATAGCAATTAATAAAGTAGTAAATACGAATACAGATCCTAAGAATGGATTCATACCTGTTAAGAACATATGGTGACCCCAAACGATAAACGATAAGAAACCAATTGCTAACATTGATCCAATCATCGCTCTGTAACCAAAGATTGGTTTACGAGAGTTTGTAGAGATAATTTCAGATGTAATACCTAAAGCTGGTAATAATACAATGTATACCTCAGGGTGACCTAAGAACCAGAATAAGTGTTCAAATAATACAGGGCTACCACCAACGTTATCTAACGGACGGCCACCAATGTAAATATCAGATAAGTAGAAACTTGTTCCTAAACTTCTATCGCAAATTAATAATACAACACAAGAAACTAATACTGGGAAAGATAATACACCTAAGATAGCTGTAATTAACATCGCCCACATAGTTAATGGCATACGAGTCATTTTCATTCCTTTAGTACGTAAGTTAATAATCGTAACGATGTAGTTAATACCACCTAATAAAGATGAAACAACAAATAACGTCATTGAGATTAACCATAAAGTCATACCTAATTTAGAACCTGGCATAGCTTCAGGTAATGCAGATAATGGAGGATAAATTGTCCACCCACCAGATGCAGGACCGTCTTCAATAAATAAAGAACCTAACATAATCACACTTGATAAAAAGAAGAACCAGTATGATAACATGTTTAAGAAACCAGATGCCATATCACGTGCACCAACTTGGTAAGGAATTAATAAGTTAGCAAAAGTACCACTCAATCCACCAGTTAATACAAAGAATACCATGATGGTACCATGTATAGTAACTAAGGCTAAGTACATGTTTGGATCTAATATTCCATCTTTACCCCATTTATCGCCAAGCATGGCATTAATGAAAGCAAATTTTTCTCCTGGCCAAGCTAATTGCATACGGAAAATGATAGACATCGTCATTGCAATTACAGCCATAATAATAGCAGTAATTAAAAACTGACGAGAGATCATTTTGTGATCCATACTGAAAACGTATTTGCTCACAAAGCTTTCGTGGTGTTCATCGTGATCGTGTGCGTGATCGTGGTGGCCTACGTGTAAATCTTCTGAATGTGCGTGTGACATATTATATCTTTATTTTAAGTGCTACAATTTTTTTACTAAATATTATTTTGCTGCAATAGTTCTTATTGCTTTTTGTTTTGCTAACCAAGCGTTGTAATCTTTTTCACTTTCTACAACGATAATCATTCCCATATTGTAATGTGATGCACCACAAATTTTATTACAGAATAATTGGTAATCAAATTCAATTGGTTCTTCACCTTTTTTAGCACGAGCTTCGTTAATACCAGCCATTAATTGAATTACATAAGGGTCTTTACGCATTTCGGCAGTAGTTTTGTTTGGAGTAAATTTAAACTCAGTTACCATACCTGGTACACAGTTCATTTGTGCACGGAAGTGAGGCATATAAGCAGAGTGAATTACATCACGAGAACGCATTTTAAATACGACTTCTTTATTAACTGGTAGGTGAAATTCGTTTTTAATTAAAATATCATCATGACCAGTAGCATCTAATGTATCTAAACCTACAGAGTTTCCTCCATCAATTTGACGGTAGTCAGTAGAACCTAATACTTTATCTTTTCCTGGGTAACGAGCAGTCCAGTCAAATTGCTTAGCATATAACTCAACAGTGATGCTATTTGGATCTGTTGATCTGTCAGTAATTTCGTTCCAGTATTTTAAACCAAATATAATGATGCCCGCTAATACAACAGCTGGTGCTATTGTCCAAGCCATTTCTAAACGATTATCATGAGCTAAGAAAGTTGCTTTATAGCCTTTTTTACCAGCGTATTTATAAGCATAGTAAAATAAAAAGGCATTGGTTACAACAAATACGAAGGTAATAATGTAAACATTAATATCCCATAGAGTATCAATTTTTAATCCATGTACAGAGGCTGCTCCTGGTAAAGCGTTGTCATTCCAACGATTGCCTTGCCAAAACAAAAACAAAATTAAACCAAAACCAGCTAATAACATGGCTTTACCATTAAACGAGTTATCGCTATCGGTAACTTCCCACTCTTTAGTTTTCTTAAATTCACGTGATAATTCAACAACACGCATTAACTGATGGACAGCGATGATTAAAAGTACAAGTCCGATTAAGATTAACAATTTCATATCTCGATATTTATTTTTTAGTTGTCTTGTAAATGAGAGATTTTACACTCTTAATTTACATCAAATATTTTAGTTTATTCTTTTGTTTAATTAGTATGAATGGTGCGCACTTTCTTCCAAGAACGGGTGATTTTTTACCATTAAAGGACGTTTTGAAAGATTGGTTAATACCACGTAGATAAATAATCCTAAGAAGAACATAAAGTTACCTAACTCCATCCAGCTTAAACCTGTCCAGTGATGACCAACTGTTCCTGGCATAACTACCATGATAATATCTAAGTAGTGACCGATGAAAATAATAACACCAACAAACATTAAGAAGAAATAATTTCTTTTTGAATCGCGGCTCATTAACATAATCATTGGGAAAGCAAAGTTTACAAATAATACTGTCCACATTAATGCTTTATAAGATTCCCAACGTGTTTGGAAATAAACTACCTCCTCAGGAATATCAGCATACCAAATCAACATAAATTGAGAGAAGTATAAGTATGTCCATAAGAAAGAAATAGCAAACATCCATTTACCAATATCATGAACCGTACTTTCAGTTACAAATTCTAAGTAGCCTAATTTTTTTAACCATACCACTAAGATTGTTACAGTAATCATAGCACTAACCCACATACCAGAGAAGATATACCAACCCATCATTGTAGAGAACCAGTGAGTATCAATACTCATAATCCAATCCCAAGCAGATGTAGAAGAGGTTACAGCAAATACTACCATAAACCAAGCACTTAATTTAATGTTTTTCCAGTGGAAACCTTTAGCTTCTTCGTGTCCTAAAGCATCTGCATCCATTGAGTTTTTACGTAGTTTCCAAGTAAATAAAACCCAAGCTACCATGTATAAAATAGTTCTAATCCACCAGAAAATACCAAAGTATCCAATTTTACCTGCAATTACTGCATCGTAGTTTTCAGAACCTTCTGTTGCAATACCTTCAGCCATCCAAGGGTAAATAGTGTGCATGTGAAGTTGACCACAAATAAATACTAATAACATAAATGATAAACCAACTGGTAAATACCATGTTACTGCTTCAATAACTCTTTTAATAGTGGTTGCCCAACCAGCTTCAGCAGCATATTGTAAACCTAAAAAGAATGCTGCTGCTAATGCAATAGCCATAAAGAAAAACGCACCAGCAAATACATTTGCCCAAGCACGTGTTGCATGATAATGATGATCATCAGGTTGTTTATCAAACATAAACATACAAATGATGGAAACTAAACCAACAATCATCAAAATATATGATGTCATTTTTGCTTTAGCGGGTACTACGAAATTTAATTTATCAGTGTTCATATTTAAAAATTCTGTCGTATTTAAAAATTCGTTCTTAATTAATGTTTAGCTGGTTCAACAGTTGGTGTAGCTGCTGCAACATTTGCTGTGCTATCTACTGCTACTGTTTTTGGTCCTTGTAATTTTTGTACATAATACACTAATTTCCAACGCTCTTCTTGTGTTAACAAGCTTTGGTGTGCACCCATCGATCCTTTTCCGTAAGTAATAGAGTGGAAAATTTTTCCTTCTGGTAAATCTTTTAATGCACCATTGTATGCAGGTGGTGGACCAGGTAATTTAGCTCCAACTTTTCCATCGCCAGCACCTGTAGCACCGTGGCAGTGTACACAAAATTTACCGTATAATACTTCTCCATCTTTTTCAGCTGCTTCTGAATACACAAGTGGATTTTTTAAATATAATCCAGCTGATGTATATCCCTCTGCTGTATTAGGATAAACGTATGGCATAAAACCTCTTGCAATTGTTCCTGCAACTGGTAATTTAGAACTGTTTAATGTATCTCCATTAATAATGTGAGTTCCGTAGTATTCTAAAGACGGTGAGCGGTACATATCTGGCATAAATTCAAAGCCAGGACTATTCACATCTTTTTTACCACATGATGTAAAACCTGCCACTAACATTACTGCGAAAGTTCCGCAGGTAATTAGTTTAAGATTTCTGTATGATAGGTTCATATTATAAAGTTTTTATCTAATTAGTATTTTGGTTCGATTGTAATAGTGCCTTTGTAGTTTACTTCTTCTGCACCAGTAGAACGTAAAATTTCATCAGCTTTTTTAGATTGCTCATCATTTAACTCTAAATAAATCATGAATTTATCATCAGTTGTACGAGGATCAGGGTTTTTTGCTTTAGCACCTGGTACTAACCAACAACGTAATAAATACGTTAATGACATACCGTGAGCTGCACAAAATACTGTAGCTTCAAACGAAATAGGAATAAACGCAGGAATGTTTGAATAGTAATTCCAGTTTGGTTTACCACCAATATCATTAGGCCAATCGCTTACCATCATGTACCACATCATTAATGTAGCTAATGATAATCCTGTGATACCATAAATGAATGCGCAAATTGCTATACGTGTACGAGGTACACCAACAATTGGGTCAATTCCGTGAACCGGAAATGGAGTAAATACATCTGCAATACGAATACCAGATGCACGTAATTTTTTACATGCCTCTAATAAAGGAACTTCGTCAGAAAAGATGCCGTGTATAATTTGTTTAGTTGCCATATTATTATTTAAATAAATCTAAATCTTAATTTTATTAGTGGTGTGCGTGTTCTGCTGCAGCTTTTTTATGCTCTTCACCAGACGATTTTAATATTGATTTTAACTCAGCTTGTGCAATTACTGGGAATGTACGAGAATACAATAAGAATAATGTAAAGAACATTCCAATAGTTCCAACAAAAATACCTACGTCAATAAATGATGGAGAGTAAGTATTCCAAGTTGATGGTAAGTAAGTACGGCATAAAGTTGGAACGATAATTACAAAACGCTCAAACCACATACCGATGTTTACAACGATAGATAAGATGAATGTAAATACTAAACTTGTACGTAATTTTTTGAACCAGAATAATTGTGGAGAGATAACGTTACAAGTCATCATGGCTGCATAAGACCACCACATTGGACCAGTTGCTCTGTTTAAGAACGCGTATTGTTCCCATTCAACACCAGAATACCAAGCAACAAATAACTCAGTTAAGTAAGCTACACCTACAATTGAACCTGTAACGATAATTACGATGTTCATGTATTCGATGTGCTTGATGGTGATGTAGTTTTCGAGGTGCATCACCTTACGCATGATCAACAAGAGGGTTTGCACCATTGCAAATCCTGAGAATACCGCA
>SYEI01000014.1 GCA_005800865.1 Bacteroidota bacterium
ACAAAAGGTATATTTATTAAAATTGGATTAGTCCATTGCCATTGTAACCAATGTGCAATCATTACCATTATTACTGCAAAAAATCTTAATCCGTCTAATTGTATAATATGTCTATTGTTCATGCTCTGTTAAATTTGTTCACAACGGTTTGCAGCTACCCGAAGGGCGGGACTTTTACCACAAAACTTGATTTGAAAAACTAATGTTTGATTTACCACCAAACTGTCTTTGGAACACGAAACCCCGCCTTTTGGGTAGGTGCTGTTGGCGGCTGGTTTTATTGACCATAGTATTTTATCAGAAGTTCTTTAGTTTCTGAAAATCCAAGTGATATAGCTTTTTCAAAGTCAATTTTTGCGCCTACTTTGTCACCACTATAATACTTTGCAAGCCCTCTGTTGTAGTAACTAACACAGTAGTCAGGATATTGTGCAATTAAATTGTTATAGCAAGCAGCACATTCACTGAATTTCGCTTCCATGTATAAGTTGCTACATCTTTGAATTGTTTCAGTGATTTCTTTAGGCATCGGTGTCGGGTATTTGCAATTGTCTTCGTATTTCTTTTCAACTTTTACAGATGTTGTAGTAGGCTGTAAATTTGTTGTTGATGGTTGAGCGTTGGTGGTAGTTGTCGTCTGGGTTTTAGGCGACTGTGAAATATTTGAGGAAACATTAGATGGCACTGAAGTTCCACCTAACACAAGTGTATTTGTTGAGTAGTCGACCGAAAATTTACCAAATCGCTCAATCGCACTTTGTCCAAGTAATAAAGGTGCTGATAAGGTATGTACAATTGATGCTTTCACATTATAAAGTGTCTTGTCGCCAATTTTTAACTCCTTTATAATTATCTTAGTTCCTTCAGCCACTTCACCATTTGCAATTCTGTAATATTCTGAACCGATTAAATCATTCTCACTCATGTAACCGTTTTTTATCATAAAAACCGCTTCACTAAGTGAAATAGAAACATCACCTGCACCAGTGTCAAAAATGAATTGAAGTTTAAGTCCGTTTACAGTGCAAGGGACATAATAGACACCGTTTTTTTTCTCCATTTTGATAACAGTCTGTGAAAAAACGGATGTGAATAATAACATCACCGCAGTCGTTAAAATGATTTGTTTCAAATGTTTTGTCATAATGCAAAGTTATTATTTATTTATTATATTTATGTCGTTTCGTTTAAACTTGCCGCCAACGGTTTGGCGCTTGGCGCAGTGGCGGATTTCGGAGCACAAAACTGTCAATACACCACAAAAGTTGATGCGAGGTAGAATGTTCAATTAACCACTTCACCCGCCATTGAGCCAAACGCCTGTTAGCACCAGTTATTCTTGTCCGTTGTCCATTAATATTGGTCATTTACAACAATTGTGTTAGCTACAAGTCTATAAAGTGGCAAGTATTTTTTTATCTCTAAAGATAGGTCGGTGTCTGCTTTTTCCGAACCAACTGTACCTTGTAGGGTGTACATTTTGTTACCACGGATAAACATAAACTGAACCATTCTTATTTTTATTTTAAAGTCAAGTCTTTCAATTGTCTGTTCAAATTCTATCATACCCCCTATATTATTGTCCAGTGTCATTTTTGTGAATGAAATAAATTTTCCGCCATCTGGAACCATATCCTTCATTTCTTTTTCTGTAAACAAGTCATTGAGTTCCTCCTTAGTTATTTTATATCCTTTAGGTAGTGGCATCTCTTTGACCATAAGCATAATGCTTTGGTTTCCTGCTCCATAATCACTTGTGAACTTTTGGATAATATTAGGCCTGTCTGCCTCTTCTGCTTTCCAGCTTTTTGGGACTTTAATTTGCCAGTCGGTATTTTTTGATTTAGGATGTCCTTTAGTTTTAAAAGTTGTTGTAAACCCTGATGTTAATTCATCTTGTGGTCTATCCGAAAACTGAAAAGATAGAAGTGTTTCTAATACTGTTGAAGCTATATTACCCTTTGCTCTACTTTCTACCTCTGAAATAAAATTTGTTGCAATTTCTTCTGTAAAAGTTTGATTGCCCAACATCTTTTTCAGTTCACTAATCAATTTTTCTTCATATTGGCTGAATTCATTTTGACCTAAGTATTCAGCTAAATATTTCTTCATTCCTTCTTTTGATTTTCCAAAAGTTGAGTTAAACGACATCTGTGCCTTTAAGATGCTCATTTCAAATTGAGGAAATTCCTTTTTAATAAGGTCTAAAGAATACTCTTGGCCAGTTAAATAGCCGTATGCTTCGCTTACTCTCTTATATTTAGGCTTTATTAAATTGTCTGTTGTCTGCCCGAAAACATTTATAGCTGTTATGAAAAATAGCAGAATTGAAATGGTGTATTTATACTTCATAATTATTTCATTTTTTTAATCATTCCATCCATCATTTGTTCTTGTGTTTCTTTATGGTCAAGTAGTCTACCCGTCCATACGCCCCAAATAAGTAAAGCCATTGTCAAAAATGTCAGTACTACAAGAGCAACTTGAATTAACGTCCGACTATTTTTCATTTGGTCATTAGTAGGTAGAAAGCAGTCCCTAAAGCAAGTCTAATTAAAAATACAACTCCTGAAACGGATAGTCCCATAAGTAATAGGTTTTTCATTTGCTTTCCTTTTGCAATTTGTCCTTTGATGTACCACCCCGAAATCCAAAAGTTAAACATTACAGGTAAAGCGGCAGATTTACTGTTGCCTGTCAAAATTTCGAATAAGAAGTGAATTACGCAGAAAATAATTACTCCCCATCTTGCTGCTTTCCACATTGTCTCGTGGTTTGGATTTTTGATTTCTTTAAGTTCCATTGTCTTGTCGTTGTTTGTTTATAATTGGTGCTAACGGTTGGCGTGTAGGCGATGTTGCCTTGTGTTGCGCCTGCGGCAAGGCAACATTGCTTACACGCTGTTAGTGGCATAATGAACTATGGGTTAATGTCAAATGCATTCCGCAACAAAAATGCATCAGGATAATTGCTTCCTCCAATAATACAAGTTTTGTATGGTTGAAGCCATTTTCCCTTGGGTCTATTCGAAATAACGTTTTCTGTGCATATATCGAAAGTTAATTTTAAATTATGTTTATCGAGATCTATTTCTTTAAAAGGCATCACTAAATAATTATTTTCATTGTCAAGAATTAAGCAATGAGTTTTTGTGTAATAATCATAAATAGCTGTTGAAGACGCTATTTGAATACCTATTGCAAATTTATGATCAATTAGCTTATTTAAATTGTTTTCACATCTTTTATAATAATCAATTAAAGCCCATTCAAATAAGTGTACTATTAAATTTTTACCGTCGTAAAAAAAATTTTGGTCATCTAACCATTTTTCTCTTAGCTTATAATTAATAGGCAGTGGCACAGGGATAATATCGAAAAAACCACATTTATTTTTAATTAATATATCCTCTATAGAATCATTTTCGTTTTCTTGACAAAAAGCATTTTTTATTGCACTAACATAGGTACCCTCTGCATTTTCGTTTAAGATGAAATAATTATGATAAAACACAAAATCTTCAGCTGTTGGATCCCTGTGTAAATTGATTCTTTCTAAATGAAATGGAGGAGCTTCAAAAACAATTGTTTTTTCAATTTTGCCTTTATCTCTATTATCTTTGAGTTTTTCAATATCTTGATTTATATTTTCCCAAGCTTGTCTTGTTTGAGTTTCAAGTGTTGGAGCATTGAATGAGTATTTTTTACTTGATTTAACATATCTACCCTCAACTAATTCCTGAACACTTGAAGAATACATTTTAGTCCAATTTTTAGATACTCCATCAAATTTGCCAGAATAAAAATAGTTTAATGCTGTATTTATTATAGTTTCTCTATCAGTCTCCTTTGATAAATCTTCGTAAAGGTATTTCTTCAGACTAGTTAAGCATTGTAATTTATCTTCTTCTGTCATTCCTAATTTAGCCATCTCATTTTAATTTCAAATATTTTTAAATTACATTGCCACTAACGGTTTCGGGCTTGGCGTTGGTGGGCTTTTGAAACCGTAAACTGTCTGCTAGCACCAAAGTTTATTAATTGC
>SYEI01000136.1 GCA_005800865.1 Bacteroidota bacterium
ATTATGAAATCATTTATTGTCTTTGCATAGTACCCTATTAGTAGATCAAGATATAGCATCATAAATGAAATAGCGCTAAAAAGAATATTCTTATAAGCATTCGTTTTAATTTCAATGTTATTCACTAGATATCTTTTCCAAACACCCTTGACTCTTGTGATAGTAACATTTTATTTCTTGTCAATAAAGGAATAATCCGCTAATTGCATCAATTGATTTTTATTTTTGATTTTTAATTTGACTGAAATTTATTTCCTCTATCTAGGATAAGTATCGGAACTAATTACTTCTAACATTTTTTAAAAGAATGTTCTTTAATGATTTCACTAAATAATAGATATCAGTTCTTAATGGCGCTTTTTGGTATGTTTCAATGTATTTAAGTTCTGATGACATAATTTGTTCTAGGGTTACTGGTAAATCAGCATAAAAAGGTGGGATTAATCCAGGTTTTATAAGTAAACGCTTTTGTTTAAGTTCATCTGAGTATAAGCTTAAGTAATGCTGACTAAGAGGGCGAACACCCACCAATTTTATTTCACCTTTTAAAAAATTGATAGCCATAGGTAATTCATCCAGCCATAATTTTCTAAATAATTTTCCCCAGCTTGTTATTCTGTAATCATCTTTAAATTTTCCACCATCTCTCAAGTTATTGTTTTCAAAAATATAACTCTGCAAGTATTCGGCGTATGGATGCATTGTTCTTATTTTATATACTGTAATAAGTTTATTGTTTTTACCCAAACGTTTCATTTTAAATAGTATGCCAAACGACGGTGTTTTTGCTGGAATTTCGCGCATTGTTTTTTTACAGGCAAAATAGGTTAGATTGCCAATTTCTTTGATCTCAATGACATCAAAGCCATTATATACCAACCGACCTAAAGCCTCTGCTTTAGATAAAACTCGATTTCTGCCCGCCGTTAAAAAGAAATATAATTTGCGCGTAAGAAATAGTTTTGGGAAAATTCGTTTGAAAATGAAATCCAAGAAAAAATAAATTTGCGCAACTAAAAAAGGATATTTTTTTAATAAACGATGCTTACGCTGAACATAGGTTTCTACAAAGCCGATGTATTTACCATCTATCGGAAGTTTTAAATTTACAGATTGTGTAAACTTATTAATCCCATTAATATCATTTACTTTATTAAGATTGACGATGTTTTTTAAATCAATCAATTCAATGGCTTCAATATTAAAAATACTAACTGTTTTGAGAATAATACTTGATTCAAAGCTATTACCAATATGTTTTGAGATAAACTCAAACGCATCAACACCTTGTTCCTTTATTAGTAATTCTTTATTCATGTGTATATAGTACTCGTTTTAGTGAACACATGGTTGTCTAATTCATTTTCAAATAGACACGTTCATTGTACAATAATGCTCTAATTTACTTATTTTTTTATTTTTCCAATAATCTAATCATAAATTCAGAAAAATCAATGCTTTGCTTGAGCATGTGGGTTCTTCTTTCCTGCCAAATCTGTTTTAAATTTTCAGTGTTTACAAAAGATCTTGTTACTTCAATTAATTTCTGAGGATTATCAGCTCTTATCCCAAAGGTAAGTTGAAATTTATGTTCCAGTTCTTCCAAATAAGCTAGTTCACCAACAAAGTCATTAAAACGTATGGCTGGTGTGCCTAATACTGCTGCTTCTGCGGTCATCGTTTGGCTATCGCCAATATACATATCGGCAAAGTATAAGGCATGATGAATGTCTAAAGGTGAAATTTGAATACGATATTTTTCAAATTGAGGTTCTAAAGGTCTTTCTGAGGTAATGTAAATATTGCCATGAGGTAATAAAATATCAATTAACTGTTGTGCTATTGTTGTATCAATACCCGACTTACCCACATCGTGATAGGCCGTTAATTGAGCAAATCTCAGAATAAAATTTCTTTTTTTAAGGTCAAATATGTTTTCAACTTTAGTTGAATCTGGTGTAAAGTGGTTGGGATGCAGATACGCTAATTCATGATAACCATTGTAGCCAATTTTTTTTGCATTCCATTTCCATGCACTACAGCAATTCGGACAAACCAAATAAGTGGCTAAAGGTCCGGCAATTTTTGCGAATTTAGGTACCACCTCAAAATCATCTTCAAAAAATACATAAGATGGTATTCTGAATAGTTTACCAAGGATAGCAAGCTCGGCGGCTGAACCTGCTAATTTTGTTGGTTTATATTTTAGGATGATTTTAGTAAGTGTTGCGATGCGTTTTATTAATGAAACATACAATGCAACTTTGCCGTTCTTTTTAAGTTTAGGAGCAATATTGATGTAAGGTAAATGACTATCAATTAATAGTTTCTCTAAAACATCTTTACTTTTAATAACAATAACAACCTTGTGCGATTTAGCCTGTAGGTTTTTAATAGATTCTTTAAATAAATGAAAATGAGCAGGGTGCCCAAGATATACTAAAACCGTCATAATTAATCTAATCTATCAAATCTAACACCATAGCGAGAGAAAAAACTTACCAATTCTTCGCCCACATCCGAACTGCCTTTTCTTGTTTTTTCATCTAAACTCAAAATCATTTTATAGGCAGTTTGTTTTGGTATACTTCCCTTTTTAAGAATTAATATCGAATCCGAAGAGTTAGGCGTAGTGTTTGAGAAAATTGATTCTAATCTTACAAAGGCTTGTTGTGATTTATTTTTTATAGTTAAACTCAACGAATCTTCAGTTGCATTTTCGTCTACTGTAAATTGATGATGTTTAAGGTAAGTTACAAATTCTGAGAAAATTTCAGCCGTTATTTTTTGATGCTCAGTTTCTGATAATGGAGCAGGAAAGTTTTCTTTGATGATTTTTGCAGGTGAACCTGCAACCAAGGCATGAGCAGGAATGTCTTTATTTAACAAAGAATCAGCTCCTACTACAACTCCATCTCCAATGTTAACACCGGGCATAACAAAAACGCGCCAAGGTAACCACACTTTTTTTCCAATAGTAATTGGCGCAAACTTTACAGGATAGCCTTCTAAGGCTGAGTTCCATGAACCATGTGTAAATAATAAACAATGTCCTCCTATGCCAGAATCGTCACCTATAATAATTGGTTTTGTTGGATTAATATAACTGGCTTGCATAATAATGGTACGTTTTCCCATAATTAATGCTGATTCGGGCGTTTTCATGCCTCCAATGTAAACTTGCTCGTTTATTCTAGCATCATCATCAATCGAAAACAATTCGGTATCTATGGCGCTCATAGCGCCAATTTTCACATAACGCCCAATTTTTATTTTGTTTGCTCTTACAATAGTGAAAAATCCAATGCTTGATTTTTCACCTATTTTAACGTCTTTCCCAATCACTACGCAACCAATACTTAAATTTACATCCGCATCAATTTTATACCCTTTGAAACGGTACACCATTTTTTTTAAAAAGGATGGTAATAGTCCAATGGTAATGATATGTAAAACCGGAATTCTATTTTTTTTAATAAGCATACGAATTGTGTTGCATGAAAATACTACTTTTTTACAAATAATTTTTTGATACTATTTTTGATGTTTTGTAAAATTAACTCTTTTGTCCATAATACCATATTATCAGTCCAACGTTGCGGATGAATGTTTAACATGATTACAGGAGGCAGTTTATTCTCGTTAAAAGATTGTATAATATCATTAGTTGATTTAAAACTAAATTGATAATTAGATTTCACCTTATCTCTTACACTAGATGTTGTATTATTCCATTGTCTTCCTGTATCAGTAATGTATAGTACTTTGGTGAAGTCTATATCGAAATAAGGTTCTCCAATAATACCCAAATCATTGTAATTATATTTTTGCCATAATAAACGATTATCCCATTTTGATAAGGGACTGCCGTGCATACAAATTGTTTTTACCGGATAGTAGTTTCTAAAGAGTTTCAGTTTTTCGGTAAAGTGATGGTATGATTTTTCATAGTTACCATTGTTTAAAGCCATGTCTTCGTAATGATAACCAATCTCATGATTCAGATCTTTTATTTTTTCAATGCAATCTGGATGAAGGCTTTGTTTAACAACTCTAAAATAATAGGAACCTTTAGCGCCTAACGAATTTTCAATAATAGCCGTATCAACTGAATTATTTGGTAAATCATCTACATCATGTCTTAAAATAAATACTATTGGGTATTGATGTCCATTAATAATGTAATCTTCATAAGACGTTAATTTGTAACCAGCATTTATAGCCGATTGCAATAGTTCTTTATAAATAACCAAAGTGAAATCACGCATGTTGCTTAGTGTTTTTATCAAGTGTAATCATAAGTTCGGTTAATGCAACAAACATCCAGGCTTGGCCCCAACGCATAAAAGAAATTTTATTGGTGTAAGTCTTTAGTTTTCGATAATAGAAAAAACCTTTTTTATCTTGCATCTCAGTAATTGTCCAATTGGCAATGATTTTTGAAAAGTTTAAATATTCAGGATTTAATTTTTTCATTTTTGAAAAGCTTATAATTCCTTGAGTTTGATTATGTATTTCAACGGGATAGATTTTTGGCAATCTCCATTTAGATTGACCGCTTTCAAAAAATTGATGTTGACGATAATAAGCAGTTCCTTTTTCAATTGCTGTTTTATACGCATTATTTTCAATGTCACAGTATGTCATCACATCATCAATGCAATCAATTACATAACCCTGATGAAAATCAATTTGTACACGTTCTTTACCATTATCATCAATACTATAATTCCAATGCCCATCCTCATGTTGTTTCGCTACTACAAAATCAACGGCTTTTAAGGCGTATGTTTTATAATGTTCCTCCTTCGTTATGTAATAAAGTTGAGCTAAAACAGTAGCCGCTAGCAAGCTGGCATTATAACAATTGTCTACTCCCAGCGTGGTATAGCTAATGCAAATTCCTTCGGGCGTTTCGGTTTGGGGCAAATCATTTAAAATAAATAAACCAATACTTTTAAGTATGGTACTAGCTTCCTCATTTTTAGTTAGTTGATAATACTCAAAAATACCTTTTGCAACAAAAGCTGTTACTACAATATTAGGACTGTATGCACTTATATATTTTCCTGAACTGGCCCAATCAAAATTATAACCCCAACAATATCCACTGTAACCTTTACTGTAATTATTTTTTAAAAGGTCAAAGAGTTCCTCAATTTGTTTTTTGTAATTTTTTTCAGGATAATGTTTTTGTAATTTACAGTAAGCGTATAAAAACAAACC
>SYEI01000137.1 GCA_005800865.1 Bacteroidota bacterium
ATTAAACGCTAGATTCGAATTAAATGAACGGACTATAAGTTATATAGATAAACAATTACTTGAAGTAAGCTCTTCTTTAAATGAGATTGAAGATACCATGCAGTTGTATAAGCAAAAAAACAACATTTTAGATTTAGGCTGGGAAAGAGAAGATTTTTTTAAAAAATTAGCTTCTTTTGAAGGTGAAAAAAATAATTTAAATCTAAAAATTAATGCTATTAATGATTTAGAAAAATATATTATTGAGGATAAGGATCCCGAGTTTTTGCCACCTAATGTCTTTTTGGTTGACGAGGATCGTTTTATGATTCAGTCCGTAAACGAATTATACTCAATGCAACTAAAATTAAATGAGCAGTTAGGCTTTTCTAAAGAAATTAACCCCCATATCATTGAAATTAGAGAAGGAATTAAAAAATTAAAGCAAAGTATGTTGTTATACATTAACAATACTAGAAATGCAACTCGTAAAATTATTGAAAATGTACAAGGAGAAATACAGAAGTATGTTGTTGAAATAAAAAGTATTCCACCGCAACAACGTGATATCTTAAACATCCAACGAAAAGTTTCTGTTAATGAACAATTATATAATTTCTTATTACAACGTAAGGCAAATATCAAAATTGGTAAGGCATCTATTGTACCCGAAATGAAGGTAATAGATAGCCCAAGAAATTTGGGAGTTATTAAACCTGATAAAAAAACAATTCAATCTGTTTTTCTTTTAATTGGCGCTGTATTATCTGTTTTAATTATTACGATTAGATTTTTCTTTTTTACGACCATACAAACTGTTGAAGAATTAAAAGAGAAAACTTTTTTACCAATTATCGGAGATTTACCATTTCAAAAAGGCGTATCAAATTTAGGATTTGTAGTTGAGGATAGTCCGTCTTCCTATATATCCGAAGCGTTTAGGGCCTTAAGAACAAATTTACAATACGTTATTTTAAATTCAGATAAAAAAACCATTTTATTAACATCAAATGCACCAGGCGAGGGTAAAACTTTTAGCACAATCAATTTAGCAGCTATTTTAGCTAAAAGCGGAAAAAAGGTAGTGATGTTAGAGTTAGATCTACATAAGCCACGTATTCAAAAAGCTCTTGAGATGAATGCTGATATTGGTATTAGTACCTTTATGGTAGGAGCTAACACCTTAGATGAAATTGTAAAACCAACTGTAGTTAATAACTTATACGCTATTCTTTCAGGACCAATACCTCCAAACCCTTCAGATTTGGTGTTATCCGAAAAATTAAAAGAATTGATTGATTATACCAAGGCAAATTTTGATTTTGTGTTAATTGATACACCTCCAATAGGAATGTTAGCCGATGCTGCTTATTTAATGCAGTATTCAGATATTAACCTAATGGTATTAAACACTAAGTTTGCTAATAAGCAAGTGTTAAGTTTATTTCATAAACTTGTTCATGACAATGATATTAAAAATATTTATTTAGTGTTAAATGGAGTAAAACGTAAACGTAGTAGATATTACTATTCAAGATATGGATACGGCTATGGCTACGGTTATGGCTATGGTTACGGCTACAATAAAAAATAATTATTTTATAAATTGTTTATTGATATGAGTTGTTGGTATGCAGTTTATGTAAATGTGAAACACGAAAAAAAAGTAGTTAGCAAACTACAGCAGCTTATGCTTGAAGCTTATTCACCATTTGTGAAAAAAATGCAACAGTGGAGTGATAGAAAAAAGTGGGTAGAATTTCCAATGCTAAGTGGTTATGTGTTTGTTAAAATTAATGATGTTGATAAACAAAAAGTATTAAGTTGCAATGGCGTTTTTTCGTTTATTAAATTTGATGGAGTTGAGGCCAAAATTAGAGATTCTGAAATAACTATTTTAAAATCCATAGAAGAAAGTGGTTATGATGTTACACAAGAAGTTGGCGAATTAAAACTGCTAGATGAAGTTGAAATTAGCCAAGGACAGCTAAAGGGAATAAAAGGGACAATTGTTCAATTACAAAATGGAAATTATGTGCAAATTCAATTACAAAGCTTGCACCAAAGCATAAAAGTTAAACTGCCAATTCATATTTTAAAAACTGTATCTTGTTAATTAATAATGAACTCACACTCTTCAATTCCAAATATAGCCTCAATAAAAGATAAACAGTTTTTAGTAACTGGCGGTGCTGGCTTTATAGGTTCCCATATAGTTGCTTATTTACTTCAAAATGGTGCTAAACAAGTTCGTGTACTTGATAACTTATCAACTGGTGACAAAAAAAATCTTTCAGATTTTGAACAAAATCCTGCTTTCAATTTTATTTTAGGAGATATTACAGATTATCAAGCTTGTTTTGATGCCTGTTTAAATATTGATGGGATTTTTCATAATGCGGCATTAGGTTCTGTATCTCGTAGTATGCAAGATCCAATGGCAACAAATCAGGCTAATGTTTCGGGTTTTATAAATATGTTGTTTGCCGCTAAAAATCAAAATGTAAAACGAGTAGTTTACGCATCCTCTTCATCCGTATATGGTGATGATGTTAGCGCAGAAAAACAGGAACACATAACTGGTAATTTGCTATCACCTTATGCAGTTTCAAAAAAAACAGATGAGTTATATGCTGCCGTATTTGCCAAATCGTATGATATGGAAATTATAGGCTTACGTTATTTCAATGTGTATGGTCCAAAGCAAAACCCTAATGGCGCTTATGCGGCGGTTATTCCTATTTTTATTTCTAATTTATTGAAAGGCGATATTCCTTCTATTTTTGGTGATGGAACTACCAGTAGAGACTTTACCTTTATCAACAATGTAGTGTATGCTAATGTATTAGCTTTTTCTACGACTAATCATGAGGCCGTGAATCAAGTTTATAATGTGGCTTATGGTGCTTCTACAAGCTTAAACCAATTATTTGATTTGGTAAAAGCAAATTTAGGTAGTAATGTAAGTCCAGAGTATAAAGCTGAGAGAAAAGGAGACATTAAGAATAGCTTAGCAAATATCAGTAAAGCTAAAAATCTGTTAGGTTATAAACCCTTAGTTGATTTAAATGAAGGAATGAAATTAACCATTGATTGGTATAAACATCATATTTCTTAGGTTATTCGAATCTGTCGTTTTTCTGTAAAACCTGAATCCTAACTTTTATTCAATTTACTTGCTTTTTTGGCTATATTGAGTAATTTTGTTACTCAATAATGATAGAGACACTCATATCTTCTAAAACCCGTATTAAATTATTGCTTAAATTTTTTTTAAACAGTAATACAACAGCCTATTTAAGAGGTTTGGAAGATGAGTTTGGTGAATCCACAAATTCAATTCGTCTAGAGTTAAATCGCTTTGAAAAGGCAGGTTTTCTAGATTCATATAATCAAGCTAATAAAAAAATATTTAAAGTAAATGACAAGCACCCTTTATTTAAGGATATTAATAGCATTGTTTTAAAATTAGTAGGACTTGATCATGTAATTGATTATGTACTACAACGGATGGGCGATTTAAAGAAAGTTTATTTGGTTGGAAATCTATCTCAAGGAAAAGATAGCGATGTGATTGATTTGGTGTTGGTAGGAGATATTAACGAGGCTTTTTTAATAGAATTAATTGCTAAAGCAGAAAAGAAAATACATAAAACAATACATTACATACATTATAAAGAATCCGATTTTGAAATAAAAAGCATAACAAAATCAGACATTAGTCCGCTTTTGTTATGGAGTAAATAAATTAAGTGATCTTGTCACTTCGAGCGTAGTCGAGAAGAGATTACTTGAATGAAAAGATTTCAATACAAAACAAACCACTAAGTCACCTGTGACTAAGGTGGCGAAGCCATAAATAAACTATTCGATTTTAATAAAAATATGCAAACAGAAGAACATTGGGATTTAGTAATTAAACCTAAAAGTAAATGGTTTCAAATAGATTTATATGCCTTGTGGAAATACCGTGATTTATTGATGCTATTAGTAAAACGCGATTTTGTGGCGGTATACAAGCAAACTATCTTAGGGCCATTATGGTTTTTTATTCAGCCAGTACTTACAGCTTTAACTTTTACCTTTATTTTTGGTAGAGTGGCAAAGCTAAGTACAGAAGGTGTACCAGCCATGGCATTTTATTTAGCAGGTATTACTTTGTGGACTTATTTTTCGGATTGTTTTATTAAAACATCAAATACCTTCATTGCTAATGCTAATGTTTTTGGGAAGGTATATTTTCCTCGATTAATAATTCCTTTGTCTATTCTTGTTTCCAATTTAATGAAATTAGGAATTCAGTTAGCTATATTTTTATGCGTTTGGATTTACTATTATCAAACTACAAATACCATTCATCCGCAATGGCAATACATGTGGGTGTTGCCAATTTTTATTATAATGATGGCTGGCTTAGGTTTTGGTTTTGGCGTATTAATTTCTTCGTTAACTACTAAGTATCGTGATTTTACTTTTTTAATTGGATTTGGAGTACAATTACTGATGTACGGAAGTTCTATCGTTCTTCCACTATCTACCATGTCGCCTAAAGTGCAATTTTTAATGAAATTAAATCCATTAACTTCAGTAATTGAAGGCTTTAAATTTATTTTTTTAGGCTCAGGTTTTTTTGAGTTAAATTGGATGTTGTATTGCTGTG
>SYEI01000138.1 GCA_005800865.1 Bacteroidota bacterium
TAATCAAGTACCTTTAAACGATAATGTGGTTATTTTTGGCAACAAATCACTTAAATATTCAGGGTATTTAGTGATACTTTCTAATTTTCCATTTAATAGTGAAGCAATATGACAAGGTTCAGCGTCGTAAAAACTAGAATCAAGTAGATGAATATGATCGAAATCCGTAAAATGCTCGTCAAGGTATTTGTATCCTAAATAAAATCTTTCTTCCACCTCATTATCGGGTACATAATGCCCTCCATTTTCATATCGTATTTGAACCCTTTTTTTTGCTTCGTCAACTGAATTCAAGCAAAAATAAATCATATTAATTTCATAGCCGTTACTTCTAAATTTTTCGGGCCAATGCATTGGAGTTGAATTAAAATTTGTTTCATAACAAAAACTTAATCTATTTTTGATAGCACTTTCAACTGATTGTTCCAACATTTCAAAAGTTTGATGGTGCGACATCCGCTCTCTTAATTCGGAGTCTGACATAGCATTATAAATATCCAAAAAATATTTATCGTAATCAAAAGGCAGTGTATCACTAGGTGATAATGATTTGGAATAGGTTGATTTACCAGAACCGTTGCATCCAGCAACAACTAATAATTGAGGCTTACTCACTAAACAAAGGGCTGTTTTTTGGAGGAGCAGTTAATTTACCTGCATTTCGTTTTTCTTCATAAACTCTAACTTGCCTGTGAACTTCTGGCATTACAGATTTCAGTCTTTCATTAATAAAATCTATATAAGACTTATTATTACGCAAAGTATGTGAGTTTCTATTACTTTTCATGATAATACAAATTTACAACAAAAACAATTGTATGTCAAGTATTTTAAATTAGGAAGAAACAAAAAAATCTGGCTTTCGGGCTGATAATTGTTAAACGAAACCTTGTTTTTATAATTTTTAAAAATCATAAAATAGGTTAAACGTTTACTTCAAAAACAATCCCCATTCATCTTCAAAATCATTTTCTTTATCGCGAATTTCAATTGCCCAAGTTTTAAATAGTTCTCTAAATTTTTCCATTTCTTCTCTAAACATCGTAATGTACTTTTCATCAAACGCTTCTGAATCGGACAGCATGTGATTTGACAATCGAAGATACTCTGCGTGATCTCTAATAATAGCAGCACTTTGCATACAAATAACATAAGAATCTGCGCGCAAGGCAGAACTTAATTTTACTACTAACATCATGGTTGATTCGCGCAATGTGCCGCCATACATTTCAATAGTTTCAGAATCTGTTGAGGCTAAAAGCGCATCTACTATCTGCAAAATCTCTTGAGCTTGAAGCATTAAGGGATGCTTATTAACTCTCTCATCCTGTTCTTTCAATTCACGCTCAACCTCTTCTCTCTCTTCATCAGAAAGTTCTCCGAAATCAAAATCATCATCATCAAATGAATCCATATAATTTGAAACTTACTTAGTTACATTCAATTTACTCTTCTTGTACCCATACATTAAGTACACCACCAAGCCAATTACTAACCATACACCAAACATCATCCAGTTTGTCCAGCCCATGCCAGTTAGCAAATAACAACATGACAATAAACCTAATACAGGAATTAAAGAATAATTCTTGATAAATGAAAAGATTGCGATCGTAATCCATACCAAATAAAACACAATCATTGGAATGTTATAAGAACCATCTTCATTCACAATCATACTAGCATGATTAGAAAAAATAATAATTAATGAAATAATGGTAATAGCTGGAACGATGTATTTTGAATTAACATAAGGCATTTTGAATTTTCCCTTTTCTTTTGCGTCCATATTACGAGGTAAAATTAAGACGCCACCGCATACTAATACAAATGCAAACAACGTTCCGATACTGGTAAAATCTAAAACAAATTTTGGTGTTACAAAAAAGATAGGAATACCAACTACTAAACCTGTAATTAAAGTAGAGAAAGCTGGTGTTTTATATTTTGGATGAATCTCTGCAAATTTCTTTGGTAATAATCCATCTCTACTCATCGCCATCCAAATACGAGGCTGCCCCATTTGAAATACTAATATTACACTCGTCATAGCAACAACCGCTGCAATCGATACAATAAACAACATCCATTTAATGCCTTTCATTGCAAACACTTCTGCTAATGGATCAGATACATTTAAAGCCGTGTAAGACACCATACCTGTTAAAACTAAAGCCAAAATAATAAAGACAACCGTACAAATAATTAAGGAATAAATCATCCCTCGTGGTAAATCACGTTGCGGATTTTTACTTTCTTCGGCTAAAGTAGAAACCGCATCAAAACCAATATAAGCAAAGAAAACTCCCGAAACCCCTGCCATGACACCGCTAAATTGATTTGGCATAAAGGGTGTCCAATTATCAATATCTACATAAGATGCCCCAACAATAATTACTAATAAAATAATAGCTAGTTTTATGATTACCATTACATTACTGGCATTACGAGATTCTTTAGTACCAACATACACTAACCAAGTCACTAAAATATTAATCATAATAGCTGGTAAGTCTATGATGAATTTCACACCAGCAACTATTGGCGCTGTATTCCAAGCATCGCTCATTTTACCAGCTGTGCCATCTAAAAATGCTTGATGAGCATCTGAATAATTATTGGTTAACCAAATTGGAATGTGCAATCCAACACTTTCAATCAAATTTACAAAATAGCCACTCCAAGAAAAAGCTACATATATATTACCAATAGAGTATTCCATTAATAAAGCCCACCCAATAATCCAAGCCGCTAATTCACCAAACGATACATAGGCATAAGTATAAGCGCTCCCTGATGCGGGAACACGTGTTGCAAAATCTGCATAACACATAGCAGTAAACCCACAAGCAATGGCACAAATAATAAATAAAAAAATAACGGCTGGTCCACCCGAAAAACAGGCAGAACCAATACTACTAAAACTACCAGCACCAATGATGGCTGCAATACCAAAAAAAGTTAAGTCTCTAACGGTTAACACACGGTGTAATCCCGAATCGTGGCTTTCAGCGTCAGTAATTGCTGTAACTGGCTTTCTACGTAATAAATTATTAAAAATAAAACCCATAAAAAAAATTAATGCTTTAAACAAATATAACTATTTAACTAACTGGTTAAAAATTATCTAAATAATATTGCAATTATTCAACCCCGAAGGGGTTGTACATGAATAACAGACAAACTCAAACTATTCACATACAACCCCTTCGGGGTTGAACAACTAATTATGATGTAAATTTCAACTAGCAAATAAACGATTAATAAAAGGAATCTTTTTTATACGATCTGTATCCAAAAACAATAATGGGATCATTAATAAAAAAGGAATAAAAGGAATTTTATACCTTACAATAGCACCTAACACAGTGGTGGTTAATCCCACTAAAATAAAAGAAGTTACAACAAGTGAAACACAAAGTAAAAGTA
>SYEI01000139.1 GCA_005800865.1 Bacteroidota bacterium
AGTTCATGTGATACAAAATTATGGGTGTATGAAAATTGTAATGGTCCTTTTACAACAAATAATACCGGAACTATACTTTACAATGATGATGCCTGTGGTTTACAATCAGAAGTGTCAGGTGCATTAGATACATCAAAAACTTATATCGTGAGAGTTGGGTCTTATAATAATTCTTGTCCTGGCGCTATTAACTTTGCCATTAACTATCAAGGACCAATTTCGGGCTGTACCACTTTTAGTGCTTGTAACTATAATCCATTAGCAACTATTGATGATGGTAGTTGTGTGTATTATCCAAGTCCTTTATGTACAGCGCCAGATTTAACGATCGTTCAACCACAATTTATTAGCTCATTAAGTTTAGGAACTGTGAATGCTGGTGCCGGAGATTGTAGAGTAACTGAAAGTTGTTTAAATGGTTATGGCGTTAGAACGGTCATTAATTTTGATACCTACATTAAAAATATTGGAACTCAAGATTATTATATTGGAGATCCAGGCACTAATCCCGGACAATTTACAACTAACAACTGTCACGGACATGCTCACTACGAAGGTTATGCAGAGTACCGTTTATACAAACCAAACGGACAAGCCATTCCAATAGGATTTAAAAATGGATTTTGTGTGTTAGATTTTGATGGTTGTCCTGATGGAGGAACTCCTAAATTTTCGTGCGGGAATATGGGAATTTCGAAACAATGTGGAGATATTTATAGTGCGGGTTTAGATTGCCAGTGGATTGATATTACGGATGTTGATACTGGGAATTATGTAATGGCGGCAAAAGTAAACTGGGATCAATCGGCAGATGCTTTAGGGCATTTTGAAAGTAATTACCAAAATAACTGGGCACAAGCTTGTATTAAAATTACGGCTAATGCATCTGGACAAAAAGGATTTACTTTATTAGCTTCTTGTCCTTCTTATTCAGATTGTGCAGGAAACCAATTTGGAAATGCAGTTGTAGATTGTAATGGTACTTGCAACGGAACAGCTAAAATGGGAGATTTGAATAATAGTGGAACTCAACAAATAGTAGACGGACAACTTTATGTCAATCAAATTTTAAATAGCAGCATTACTGCTAATAGTTGTAATGATTTAAATAATACAGGTACTATAACTGTTTGGGATGCCGCTTTGATGGCTAATTGCGTTAATCATGGTTCAAGCATTAATACCAACTGTTTATTTCCAAGAGGCAATTTAAACCCTAATCATACCGCTACTTTAAGTATTGGAAATATAGATGTGTCTCAAAATTATTTTGATGTATATATTCAAAATCCTACGACCCGTATTTTAGGATATGAGTTTACCATTAGCGGCGCTACTATTTTAAATGTTGTTAATTTGGTTCCAACCAATGTGTATCCTGAAACACCTGATTTTTTAGTTGGTGGCAATAAAGTTATTTGTGTATCTTTTAAAGATTCATCTATTGCTAAAAATGTGAACGCTCAACCTTTATGCAGAATATACTACACTAACGGTTCTGGAAGTATTTGCATCAATAGTGCCATCGAAATTGTAAACAAAGCATACGAAGCCATTAATAAAGTGGTAGCTAACAATTGCTTTTTAGTTACAGGAGTATCACAAATGCTTGATAAAAATCATTATTTCTCAGTGATTCCAAATCCTGCAAATGATGTGATTCAGTTAACAGGTTTCACTAAAAATGCAGATAAGTCGTTAATCGAAATTAAAGATATTTCTGGAAGATTATTGTATCAAGAAACAGTGGTGTTAACCGAATCATTTAATCATACCATTAGTTTAGCAGATTACAAATCAGGAGTGTATTATGTGACTTTATCATCAAATGCTGGTTCGGCTACCAAACCAGTAGTGGTGGTGAAATAATTGATTGTGGCTTCGGCTCCGCTCAGCCACCGATTATAATTTCGGGCATTGAGCGGAGTCGAAGTGCCAACTATTCCTTTTGTAAATTATTTTCCAAAATAAACAAAATCATTTTATAAATTTGGTTTCAAAAACCAAACTCTATGAAATCCCTTTTTAGCTTTGTCATCATTTGCATCTCTTTTCAATTATCTTTTGCCCAAGGTAATTTCATAAAAGATAGTTTAGATGTTTATATCAAACGCGAAATGACTCGCTGGAATTTACCTGGCTTAGCTATTGCCATTGTAAAAGATGGAAAAGTAGTGTTGATGAAAGGATACGGTTATGCCGATGTTGCTAAGAAAACACCAGTAACCGAAAATACCGAATTTCAAATTGCCTCTAATAGTAAAGCATTTACTGGAACATCGATTGCCCTGCTAGACCATTACGGAAAATTGAAACTAGATGATTTGGTAAAAACGCATTTATCATACTTTAAAATGCAAGATGATTATTTAACCAATCATGTGACGATTAGAGATGTATTATCGCACCGCATTGGTTACGAAACGTTTCAAACAGATTTATTAAACTGGGCCGGAACAAAAAGCAGAAAAGAATTAGTAGAGAATATGGCAAACGTAACTCCTAAATTTGGTTTCAGAGAAAAATACGGCTATTGCAATATGGGTTTTGTAACTGCAGGAGAAGTTATTTTAGCAGCAAGCGATACAACTTGGGATGATTACTTAACATACCATTATTTTAAGCCATTAGGTATGACAAGAACAGGAACGACCTTTCAAAATTTTATCACTTCTCCAAATGCATCAAAAGCTTATACGTTGTTAAATGGAAATTTATTTGAAATCATGCCTTCAAAAGTGGATAATATTGGAGCAGCGGGTTCTATCACATCTAATGTGAATGATTTAAGTAAATGGGTGATGATGCAATTAGATAATGGAAAGTATAACGGTAAGCAAGTGGTACCGTCTGAAGTGATTCAAAAAACGAGAGCTTCCAATATGATTGTTTACAGACTGGGTATAGTAAAGGGACGTAACTTTATAAATTATGGTTTAGGTTGGTTTTTACACGATGTGTATGGCAGAAAAATTATTGAGCATGAAGGCGGTGCCAATGGCTTTTTAAGCAAAACCGTATTGATACCGGAAGAGAATTTTGGGTTTGTAATTTTAACCAATAGCGATCAGCAAAGTTTATACGATGCCTTATCAGAACAGATTATTAGTAATGTCCTTAAACAACCTTATTCAAACGAAAGTGAAGTTTACTATAAAGGGTTTAAAGAAGGTTATGACCAAGAACAAGCTGCTATTAAAAAATTAAAAGCGGAAGTTGCTGCTTATAAAGCGCCTGCAGATTCCTATAAAAATCTAGCAGGTGTTTACTCAAATAAAGTATATGGTAAAATTACAATAGAAGCAAAAGATGGATATGGAGAAGTAAGCTTTGAATTTCATCCGCAATACAAAGGCAAAATTCAATTTAAAAGCCCCACAGCGATGATAATTGAGTATAATGATGAATCATCTTTAGGTTTGAAAGAAATAAAAGTAACCGATAAAACAATTGAAATTAAAGTGAATGAATTTGTAGATATGGATACTTACTTGTTTACTAAAATTTGATAATACCTTTAAGTTCTTAAATAAATAAGGGGTTCATTTAATGAACCCCTTATTTATTGTTATATGTTTAAACAATAATTATTTATTGATTTTAATGGCTTTAAATTCTGTTCTTCTATTTTGTTGATGTTCTTCTTCAGAGCAAACCACATCATTTTTGCAGTGGTTCACTAATTTACTTTCTCCATATCCTTTCCATCTCATTCTTTTTGTGTCAATCCCTTTTGATGCTACATATTCGACTGCGGCTTTAGCACGTTTGTCTGACAATACTAAGTTGTATTGATCGCCTGCTCTTGAATCGGTATGAGAACTTAATTCAATAGTTAGAGTAGGGTTATCGTTCATTAGCTGTACTAATCGGTCTAGCTCTTTTGCCGCGTCAGGACGTATGAACCATTTATCTAAATCATAATAAATGTTTTCTAGCACAATTGGTTTTTCAATGATGATTTGATCTAATTCAAAATTAGCGGTAAAATTTTCAGAAATCTTTTTTCCAATCATGCACACATTTTTTTGTTCAGTAATCGTGAAGTACATGGGCTTAGATGCTTTAATTAGATATTCGCTTTTTGATTTCAATTTTACTTTGTAAAAACCTGATTTATTTGTTAAAAATGTTTCCTTTGTTTTGTCTGTTAAATTTTGAATTTCAATTACTGCCGAATCAATCATTAACCCTGGTTTCCCTTTTTGATTAACAAATCCTGATAAAATAAAGGTTGGGTCATTTTTGGTAACTTCAAATATTTTATCTCCTTCACCTCTATTAGAAGAAACATATCCAGTTTTATTATCGGGGTTTAATACAAACCCAAAATCATCTTTGGATGTGTTTAATGGATAATTTAAATTTTCTACTTGTAGCCATTTTTTTCCATCATAAGAAGACATAAATACATCTAGTCCACCTAAATTATTATGAGCATCAGATGAGAAGTAAAACGTACCATCCGAATGAATATAAGGAAACATCTCATTACCACTAGTATTAATAACATTTCCTAAATTTTCAGGTTTAGTCCAAGCTGTTCCGTCAAAGGTTGTTTTGTAAATATCAGTTCCTCCAGCGCCACAAGGCATATCCGAAATAAAAAATAATGTTTTATCATCTGAACCTAAAGAAGGGTGACCGCAAGAATATTCGTCGCTATTAAATGGCATAGATGTCACATTGGTCCATTTATCGCCTACTAATTCTGCTCTAAACAATTGTAAGTTATTTTCGTTTTTAGAACTTTTTCCCATTTTCTTTTTGGCATAATTACTTCTCGTAAAATAAACCACGTTTCCAGCTTTATTAAAACTAGCAGGTCCTTCGTGGTATTGTCCGTTCACATTGCCTTTCAATAACATGGGACTTAACCATTTACCGTTATGATCTTTTTGTGAAAAGTAAATATCTAAATAAGAGCGTCCTGTCCAATTAGATGTATTAGAATTCTTGAAGGTCATTTTATCAGCAGTAAACATAATACCATCTCCATAAGGTACTTGCCCAAATGCTGTTGCTACTTCTGGGATTTCTGCTTCTTTGATGGTATATAACGATGGGTCTTGTTTAAATGACCCAACTGATTTACAAGAAACCAATAACATTTCAGCTACAAAATCATCTGGTACTTTTTCTAAATATTTTGTAAACCATATTTGTGCTTCTTTGTATTTTTCTTGGCTCATTAAAAGTTTAGCATAATAAAACATATTAATGGGCTCACTTTCGGGTAATTCCACAATTTGAGAGAACCATTTTTCTGCATTAGGGATGTCGTTAGTTAAGCGATATGCATTTGCTAATTTTATTTTAGCATCATTTGGTTCATCTTTTTTTGAAAGGTATTTTTCGAAGTTTTCAATAGATTTATAATATGCATGGTTATCAAAATTTTTAACTCCTTTTTTATATAATGCTTTTGTACAACTACTAATTAATATTGAAGTTGCAATGGCTATAAGTATAATTTTACGTGTCATAATAGTTAGAAGTAACGAGGTGATTTTTCTTTAATAACAGTTTTTCCGAAATCGTATCCAATCATAATTTCATGTGTTCCTGATGAATATTTTCTGATTTTAGAAGTCGTATAGTCAAATGCATAACCAACTCTAAATCGTGAATTTGTTTGGTATTCTAGCATAATAACAACAGCATCCGATGAACGATAAGAAGCGCCAATCCAAAAATGATCTTTATATAATAAGTTTAAATTAATGTCAGCTTCAATAGGTGCCGCTGGTAAATACTTCACTAAGGCAGAGGGTTTTAATTTAAAGTTTTCATTCAATTTAAAAATATATCCACCATAAACATAATAATGTCTGTTTACAAATGAACCTTTGTTTACATCAAAACTAAAATCATGTCCAGCATCGTATGCCATTAATGTTGGAATAGAAATTCCTGCATACCATTTTTCAGTAAAATAATAAGCGCCTGCTCCAAACTTTGGTAACCATGCCGTTCTGCGACCTGTAAATACTTGATCGTTTGCATCCCAAACGGTTACGTTATCGCTTTTAAAAACATAATTAGAAGCTCCAGCTTTTAAACCAAAAGCTAATTTTCCATTTTTAATTTTTAATTGATAAGCATAATTTGCATAAATATCAGTTTGTTCAGTAGCTCCAATCTGATCATGAGCTACTATTAAACCTACACCCATGTTTTCTGATTTTGTGGGTAGTAAACCATCAACGGCTAATAAAGAAGTTTTTGGAGCACCCGGAAAATTTACCCATTGAGTACGGTGCAATAAACTTGAACTTATGTATTTGTGACTTCCAGAGTATCCAGGATTTAAAAACAATCCATTAAACATGTATTG
>SYEI01000140.1 GCA_005800865.1 Bacteroidota bacterium
GTACATCTTTTAAATTTAAAAAGTAAGTGTACACGGTATCCATTTTTTGAAGAGAAATGCTATCTCCACTTACAGTCACATAAGCCGGTGTAATAGTTGGCTTAGATATAATGGAATAACCTGGTAGGCAATTCACTTTTAAATTAGCTTTAACTGGTAATAATTTGGAATTACTTTTATTAATGGAGAAAAATAAAGTATCAGGGCGAATTTTGATTAACTCAACATCAAAGTTGATGGAGTTTTTTAAATTGAAATAAACGTTATTGATAGAGTATGCTTGAGATTTTGCATTATTCTTCATTAAGTTAAAATCAACAATAACTTCGTTGTAATTTTTTTTAAGAGAAATAAACAGCAATTTTAATCCGCTTGTTTTAATCTCAACGTCTAATTTTTCAGGTAATTCTCCAACGATTAATTTGTTACTAGGGAGATTTAAAAATTTAACTGGAACCTTTAGCGTGTAGGTATAATTTCTGTTTAAAGCATGCACCACCCAAAGGAGTGATGCAATGCCTAAACAAATTAAAAAAGTACCAACTTTTTTACCAAGGAGTAATCGCCGAATGCGAGTTATGGCATTTGACGAATTCATGGTTTATGTAGTTTGGTTTAAAGTAGAAGTAGCATCTTGAGAAATAGCACTTTTAGCTATTTTCATTTTAGAACCATCTTCAACAGCAATGATAATTGTACCGTCATCATTCATTTTATTGATTGTTCCGTAGATACCACCAATCGTTAAAATTTTGTCATTTACTTTTAATGCCTCAATATATTTTTTTGTTTCTTTTTGTTTTTTCATCTGAGGACGAATCATAAAGAAATAAAATACGACTACGATTAAAACTAAAGGTACTATTTGAGTTATTGGATTTCCTCCAGCTGCACCGCCACCCATTAAAATTACTAAGTTGTTCATGTTTGTTTTTGTTTTATGTGATTTATTATTGGTTTATTTTTAATGTGCTGTTGGTAATTCACTAGCATTAGCACTCGTTGGCACAATAATATTTGCTTTGATATAAATAATTTTTGTGCTTGGTTCACAGTTTGTAACAATCGTTACAGATTTTTCTACAATACCTGATTTCCCTTCACTTGCAAACACTACGTCAATTACACCTTCTTCACCAGGTAAAATAGGTTTTTTAGGATATTCAGGAATTGTACATCCGCAACTACCGTGAGCAGAAGATACAATTAAGTTGGAACTCCCTGTGTTTTTAAATCTGAAAGCAAATGCCACTTTTTCACCTTGTGTAATGCGACCAAAGTCATGCGTTTCTTCTTCAAACTTCATATCTGGCAATGCCGAATTACTGCTTCCGTCAGCGGATTTTGTATTCATCACATCATTTGTGGTAACTTCTGTGCTATGTTCTTTACAAGAACTAGCGAAAATTAGAAGAGATGCAACTAATATATAAATTGTTTTCATTTTTTGATTTAATTGATAGCAAATTTAGGATTTTATACTGATTTACAATATATAAATTTTGATAAAATATTAATCAGAATTCACTCAATAACTGCCTTATAATAAGGATTTTAAGTGTTCAATTTTTTGAACTAATTTTTCTGATTCAATGAAATTAAGGGTCTGTTGCCCATCCGACAATGCCTCCTCTGGTTTTTCATGAACCTCATAAATAATGCCATCTGCTCCAGTCATTAAAGAGGCTAATGCTAATTTTGTTACATATTCTCTAATGCCAATTCCATGAGAAGGATCTGCAATTACTGGTAAGTGAGATTTATCTTTTAAAATCTGAATGGCATTAATATCGAAAGTATTGCGATATATCGTTTCAAAAGTTCTAATCCCTCTTTCACACAATAAGAGTTTTTCATTTCCCTTGCTGAATATATATTCTGCCGAATTTAATAACTCTTCAATTGTTCCACTGATTCCTCGTTTAATCATCACTGGTTTATCAATTTCTCCTAATGCATCTAGTAAATTATAATTTTGAGAATTTCGAGCTCCAACTTGAAAAATGTCCACATATTCCATCATATCTTCAATCTGAGACGCTTGCATTACTTCGGTTATGATTTTAATGTTGTGAGGTTTGCATTGTTCGTGCATCATTTTTAAACCGTCAATTCCTAAACCTCTAAATGCGTAGGGTGAACTTCTTGGTTTATATACACCGCCACGCATAATTTTGATGTTGTTTTTCAAAAGATGCGCTACTATTTTAGAAACTTGCTCTTCGCTTTCAATAGAACATGGCCCTGTCATTAAACTTGGATGACCATTTCCAATGATCACATTATTTCCCAAATCAATCTTAGTGTTTTCTGTTTTCCATTTACGACTTACTAATTTGTAGTTGTCAGATACACGATGAATATCTTTCACTCCTTTTAAATGTCCAATAGTTCTGATATCAAGATCTTGTTTACCGATACATATTAAATAGTTTTCGAATTGTGTTTTGACTTGTGTTACAGAATATTGATTGCTTTCCAACGTTTTGAAAATAGATTGTAAGTCTTCAGGCTTTATAGTTTTATGTAGTTGAATAATCATGTTTAAAATTGTTTAATAGTTGATATAAACTCAGGAATATCTTTTTGGAAATCAATTGAACTGCCAAGCATTTTAATAAAAGATGAACCAATAATAGCGCCGTTAGCCAATTCGCACGCTTCTTTGAATTCTTTATGTCCTTTGATGCCAAAGCCGATTAAAATTTTGTTTTTTAATGGTAAAGAAGTGATTGTTTTCAATGACTCAAATGAATTTTGATTTGTTGTTTTAAAATTTCCAGTAGTTGAATTTGATGAAACCAAATACAAAAAACCAGCGCTTTTATTATCAATTAATTCAATTCGTTTTATAGGTGTTTCGGGACTAATAATCAATGCAACTTTTATATTATATTTTTCAGATAGAGGTTTGTGAATTTTATCAAACTCATCTAAAGGCAAATCAGGAAGTATTATTCCATCAATTCCTGTTGCGTGGCATGATTTATAAAACTCTTCTACGCCATATTGCATGACCGAATTTATATATCCCATTAGTAATATTGGTAATTGAGATACTGTTCTTAAAGATTGTAATTGCTCAAATAGAACTTTTAGCGTCATTCCATTATTTAATGCAGCCATACTACTTTGTTGAATAATTGGGCCGTCGGCAATTGGATCAGAAAAAGGTATACCTATTTCTAATAAATCCACATCTGTCTTGTCTAATATTTTAATTGCAGAAAGTGTATCGTTTAAATTTGGATAGCCAGCAGTTAAAAATATGGAGAGAATGTTTTCTTTTTTTCTTTCAAATAAAGTATCAATTCTGTTTTGCATAATCGTTTTCGTTTAAATAGTTTATATAAGTAGTTAAGTCTTTATCTCCTCTGCCAGAAAGGTTTACAACTACTGTATCTGTTGATTTGAAATTTATATTATGTAATGAAGCTAAAGCATGCGCACTTTCCAAAGCAGGAATGATTCCTTCTTTTTGTGTTAAGTTCACTACAGCCGCCATAGCTTCCACATCAGTTACATGCATATATTTTGCTCTTTTTACATCATGCAAAAAAGAATGAATAGGACCAATGCCAGGATAATCCAAGCCTGCCGAAATACTATACGGTTCTGTAATTTGCCCATCATCGTTTTGCATTAAATAGGTTTTACTTCCATGAATTATTCCTGGTTTGCCAATTGTTAATGTTGCTGCTGTATGACCTGTATCAATTCCTTTGCCTGATGCTTCTACACCAATTAATTGAACTTCTTCAATATTGAGGTAATGATAAAATGCGCCTGCTGCATTACTTCCACCGCCCACGCAAGCAATCACGTAATCTGGATTTTCTTTTCCAACTTGTTGTAATAACTGACTTTTCATTTCATAACTAATCACCGATTGAAAACGCGCTACCATGTCGGGGTAGGGGTGCGGACCAACAACCGACCCAATGATGTAATGAGTTGTATCTGTGTTATTAATCCAATCTCTTATGGCTTCATTGGTAGCGTCTTTCAATGTTTTACTTCCAGATAAGGCAGGAACAACCGTTGCACCTAATAATTTCATACGAGCTACGTTGGGAGCTTGTCTTTCAATATCAACTTCGCCCATATAGATAATGCATTCTAAGTTCATTAAGGCGCATGCAGTGGCGGTTGCTACGCCATGCTGGCCAGCGCCAGTTTCGGCAATGATGCGTTTTTTACCTAAACGCTTGGCTAATAAAATTTGTCCTAAGGCATTATTTATTTTATGAGCTCCTGTATGGTTCAAATCTTCGCGCTTCAAAAAAATGTTTGTGTTGAATTGAGCCGATAAATTTTTGGCATGATACAATGGTGTTGGCCGACCGACATAATTTTTCAATAGTTCATCGAACTCCTTTTTAAAGGAATCGCTTTCCATGATTTGTAAGTAGTTGTTTTTTAATTGCTCTACATTATTGAATAATATTTCGGGAATATAA